>SVMQ01000057.1 GCA_015067375.1 Oscillospiraceae bacterium
TATCGATATCTATCTTTCCGAGTATATGGAGCAGGTAGTAAGCAAAATGGAGGTAAGTGATACTCCGTTTGAAAAATACAAGGGTCTTGTTGTGTCCATGGAGGAAGCACAGTATGCAATATCAAGACCTCGGTTCGTGCTGTCCGAAAACGGAAAGAGATCGGTTTCAGAGCTGTATGCAGTAATAGAACAGCGTACTGCGCTTTCCAAAGAAGCAGGAGTCAGACTCCCGCTTGACAACATCTGCGAGAACTTCAGCTTCGGTTTGCTGGAACGTTTTATTATAGCCTTTTCTGCAATGCCGCTGATAAATCTTTCTTATGAAAAGACATTCGGATATATAAATGATAACGTAAAGCTTTCAGCGCCTACGCTGGAGCTTGCGCTCAATATCTTTGCAGGCGGAGATCTTTCGCTCGTGCCGACTCTGAGCAACGTACTTGTGAAGTATTTCTTTGAGGAAAACAAACAGAATCCGCTGAAAAGTGCACTCCGATTAAGGGATTATTATGCATATATGCTTTCAGGGATGGGTTATTACAGCAATTATGATTTCATGACAATGTCCTCTGTGAAAGAGAGAGATTTCCTGTGTTATCCCAAGCAGTATGATGAGATCTGCGGCATTATCCGTTCGGATATCAGTATAACAGTTCTCGTTGAGGGCAATGAGGGATGTGGCAGACGTCACCTTATAAAGCAGGCGGCACTTGTCACTGGAAATCCTGTGCTTATGGTAGATCTTCAGGCGTACTGTAAGGAAGAAGAAAAGGATTCAGCGGATATTGATATCGTAAATCAGCTTATCATGCGACAGTGTTATATCTGTATATACGGTGTGACTGATGAAAGCGATATGAAGCAGCTGCGCCACCTGTGCGATATCGCAGGAAAAGTCGCAAGGCTGTTGTTTGTCTGCGCTGATAAAGGCACGGATGCGGCATCGCAGCTTGAGCGCAATGTATATTCGATACAACTTGGAGAGCTTTCACATGATGAGCGTTTTGGATTATGGAAGACCTTCGGTTTCGGGAATGATGATATCCTTCATGAGATATCAGGCAAATACCGATTCCGCCCTGCGCAGATAGTTACAGCCGCAAACGCAGTAAAGGACAGACTTCAGCTCAGTGCAAGAAAAGAGGAGATATCGCTTTTTGATGAGTGCTGTGCAAGACTTACCGAAAACTGTATGGGCGACAAGGCGCAGAGAATAGAAAGCAAGTTTACGCTTGACGATCTGGTGCTTCCCGATGAGGAAAAATCACAGATCAGAGAGGCTTGTGCGCATATAAAATACCGCCATCTGGTGTATGATAAATGGAATTTTGAAAGCCGTCTTTCCTACGGCAAGGGGCTGACAGTCCTCTTTGCGGGCCCCCCCGGAACCGGTAAGACCATGGCGGCAACAATCATGGCAAGAGAGCTTGGTCTGCCTGCGTATCGCGTGGATATTTCCCGTGTTATGTCAAAGTATATCGGTGAAACAGAGAAAAGCCTGGGCGAGATCTTTGATATTGCACAGCAAAGCAATGCGATCCTTTTCTTTGATGAAACAGATGCCCTTTTCGGAAAGCGTTCCGAAATAAAAGACAGCCATGATAAATATGCCAATGTAGAAACTTCGTTTTTGCTGCAGCGGCTTGAGAGCTTTGACGGGGTCGTTCTGATGTCAACTAATTTATTGCAGAATATCGACGATGCTTTTATGCGTCGAATAAGTTATATCGTAAACTTCCCCTTCCCCGACGCTTCACGCAGACTGGAACTGTGGAAGAAGATGTTCCCACCCGAAATGCCTGTTGACGGTGAGCTGGATCTTGAATATCTTGCATCTCAGTTTGAGCTGTCAGGTGCGCTGATAAAGAACACCGTAATGTCTGCGGCGTTTCTCGCTGCCGATGAGGGTGAGGCAGTCAATATGCGCCATATACTCAGAGCTGTCAGAAAACAGCTGTCTAAACAGGGCAGAGTGCTGCTCAGAGAGGATCTCGGTAAATACTCAATGTTCTTCTGAAAGGAGGTTGGATTATGAATTTTGCCAATGCTACAAAGATCTCAAAAGAAGCTATACTGGAACGCAAGCAGATGCTTGACGTTGCACGCGAGGAAGATGCGGCGATTGCCGATAATCTGACCGAGCTTAGCAGAATAAAGCAGGCAGAAAACAATAAGACACGTGAGCCAAACAGGATCGTAGGCTTTTTTAAGAGGCTTTTCAGCTTTTTCAGCAGAAGAAGTGCCTCCAAAAGATATACAAGCGGTGATATGTCAACAGGTTCGGGCAAGGAGCGCATGGGCGGAGCTTATGAGGAGTTCCTGCTGGCGCAGCTTTCGTTCCAGACCGGTGGCAGCACTGCCTACAAGGACAATGCGCAGGCAAGCCTGCAGTTTTCTTCCAGAAGCAGTAACGGTGGCTCAGAAGCAGATACAAGCACTGCTGCCATTGACCGTGATATGAGCAGGAGAGGCAATAGACTCAATAATTCCTCAACTGTTGTCACATACAAGGACAAACTGCGCCTTATTGACGTTACCGCAAATTTTAAAATGAGAGGCGGCTTCGGACAGACAACAGCGGAATACAAAGCGAAAACCGCAAGTCTGAAGCTTATGAACGAGTATCGCAAGCTCACTGTTCACGGAAATGGAAACGGTGCGTTTACGCTGCTGCATGATTATACTTCCGATACGGATAAGTTCGGAGAGGTAGTAAGCGCAGATATCTATTACAGTAACGCTGAGATCGAAACAGGTAACTTCTTTATTCGCGACGGACGTCAGGGGCCTGAGCTCATTTTCGGCGGAGCAAACGGAAGTATTACTGTTCCCGACCTTTTCAAGGCGAATTTCTTTGCTGCTGAAGCCAATGGTACAGATATCACCGCTTCGGATATTATGATCTACCCGCTGAAAAATATTCTGTCATGGAAAGCCAATGAGAGCATTCCGATGGACGGAAATTTCGTAATGAACGACAATGGACTTCTTCTTCAGACTGTACCGTTTGAGCTGGAAGATATTGAAGCCATGGGCGGACTGTTCAAGGCTGAACAGGCGCGCTTTAATATGGCTGTCAATGAGTCAGGCGATGTCGGGCTTGAGTCAAACCTCGGAAAATGGAAACTCGGAGTGTCGCTGGAAAATATCGCAAGCATCGAGAAAACAGGCGAAAATACCGATGTAGAGGTCACCGAGGATCGCAGATTGCGTATTCCGAACAACGCTTCCGAAAAATACAGATTGTCGCTCCTGGGACATGATTTTGAGCTTCAGGCAACAGGCGCCGATACATTTATTGAAGTAGGTGAAAAATTCCTCGGACTCGGATTCAATCCTATAGATATTTCAATCGGCGGTTTAACCATAGAACAGGCACAGCTGAATATAGGCGTGGGCAAAGGTCAGGCAGAGCTTGGCTTCAGTGCAGACGCTATATCCAAGGCGGAACAGGGCGAATCTGTATTCCCTGAAGGAATGCAGATAGCCAACGTCAAGGGTAAGATCAGTGAAAAGGGTGTGCAGGTCGAGTCGGCTGAAATGAGCTATACAGGCGAGATCGGCGGAGTTTCGATCGGCGATATGAGAGCCGGTATCACCAACCTCGTTATTAACAACGACGGAGTATACTTTGATAAAATAGCAGCTACCGTCAATGATATGGCGATAGGCTCTTATGCTTCTGTGACAGAAGCAGGCGTTTCGTTGGCGAAGGCAAAAGAGGACAAAGGCGTAAGCATAAATGTCCTCTTCGACGGGCTTGATCTTAATATTGAGGACAAGATACCCTATGTTGATATAAGCGCAGAGGGTATAAAAGGCGATATAAGCATCAAAGAGGGTGATTCCTCTGTATCTATTGATGGCGGAAGTATCAGCGTGAGCGTGAAGGATTTCGTTACACTTACATTGAATGACTTCGCTTATGCAAACGGAACGTTTTCTGCTGAAACTGTGCGCGCAGATATTCTCAACGGCGGTAAATTCGAGTCAGAGCTTTTCTGCGTTGATGCAGTGTCGCTGGCAGCCACAAAGCTTGCTATTAGCAAAAATGGCGTGTCGGTCGAAGATGGCGGTAAGATCAGTGCAGAGCTTGCAGGCGTAAAGCTCGCAGGCATTGACATCAGCAATATCAATGCCGATATAGATCCTGCAAATTGGAATGTAAAGGCGCAGGTTGAACTGAAAGACGTAGGACACGATTTCGATTTTGCTTCGCTGAAGTTCGGCGGTGTGATCGGTGTTGAATATACAGACGGAGCACTCACTGCCGTTGTCGATGGCATTAGTGCATCGATAGATACCGACTATTTCACACTGTCTGTGTCTGAAATCAGTAAGACCTCAGGCAAGGATCTTCAGTTCGGTTCCGTTGTGGTCAGCACTAGTAAGCTTCTTGGCGACAAGGCAATAACTGCGAATGTAAAGGATCTTGTTCTCAGCAGATATGCGTCGAACATTTCGTTTGGCAGTATCGTTATAAACTATAACAGCGACATCAGTATTTTTGGTGCGGTGATCATCGAAACGCCGCAGGTAGAGATCGCCGAGAATTTCTCGGGATTCATAGCAGGGGGAAAAGTGCGCCTTGATACACCGCTCCTTGAAGCAAGCGGTGACTTTGAGGTGTCTTTCCTTAAGGATAACAGTTATTTCCCCTCTGTTACAAAGGCCGACAACCTTAGTGTTGAGATCAAAAATGTCGCAAAGATCGACAATATAGAGGTAACAAGCGTGCAGGACGAGCTGCGCATTAAGTTCAGCAATATTGATCTTGATAAGAAATTCGGTTCCGGCTTCAGCCTTTCTGCCGAGTCTTTAGGCGGTACTTTCCATCTGTCCAAAAAGGATAAGGTGCGTCTGACCGATGTAAGCGGCAGCATAAATGCGTCCTATCAGGATTTCTTCAGCCTTTCGCTCTCAGATATCGCTAACGATGATAAGGGTATCTATGCAGGAAACATCAACGCAACACTTACAAAGACCGATTTCTTCGGCGGAATGATCAAGATAGCGGGAATTGAAGTCAATGCAAAGAATATCGGAATCAGCAGCCGAGGCCTGTACGTCGGTGAGGGCGCATCCTTTGACGCTCTTATAAAAGGCATGAATATAGCGGGCTGCGAGATCAGCGCTGTAACAGCTGCGATTGGCCCTGAGGGAGCGTTTGAGGCAGGAATAAACTTTGCCGAGCAAGGATCTGAGGTAAAGCTCTCCGATGGATTTTCATTTGTCTTTACAGGTGCGGCGCAGTTTGGTTATGACAACGGCACTCTGTCTATTGACCTTTCCAAGACGGGTATCGGTTTCAAAACCCAAATGATGGAAATGACGGCAGCAGGTATTTCTGCTGAAGTCGGCGGATTTGGAATCGAAAAGCTCGATGTCAGCATAAAGAATATTCCCGGACTTGACGGTGCTGTAGCTGCACAGGCAAAAAGTCTCTTGCTCACCCGTGATAAGCTGGGCTTTGAGAGCATAACAGTGTCCTATTCCGATAAGATATCCCTGTTCGACGGAATGATCACAGTTGATAAGCCCGTTGTGGATATCCAAAACAACTTTGAAAGAATAGAAGCAAGCGGTAATATCGGCTTTACGACCAAGGTCTTGAATGCAGGCGGCGATATCAGAGTCGCTTATGACAGGAGCAAAACTATGCCTGAGCTTGTGTCGGCGAAAAATGTGTCGTTGGGAATCGATAAGGTAGGTACATTGTCGATCGGCGAGATGCTTACCGAGAATGATGCCAAGACACTTCGCTTCAATGATATTGCTCTTGAAGGCTTCAGTCATGATGGCGATGGGGAAGGCAGATCGTTGTTTGAGAGAATGTGCTCCACCATCAGAGAGGGTATGTCGGCAACTCTGGCAACCGCTACATATGACAAGACGAATGGATTGCAGTACAACTTTGACGATATTCAGTTCAAGATAAAGCAGTATAAGATTCCTTTCGGCGAAAAGGGCGAGGCTATCATAAATGTTCAGGATAAGATATTGCATCTTGATTATGCAATAAGTCTCCCGAACGATCATAAATTCCCTGCAGACGCTAAAAACTGGCAGGTTCCGAGGCTTATTGAGCTGGGTGCGGATTATCCTATCATCCCAGGTGCAGTATCCGTCGGTGGCTCGTTGTTTGCGGGTGCGGCAATGAATGCAACAGCCGCTCTTGATATGAAGCTCGATACGACCGAAAAGTCAGTAGTGGGTAATGCGGCTGCCGAACTTAAAGCAATAGCAGGCGTAGGCGCAAATGCAAAGCTCACCATAGGTGTGCCCGGTCTTGCTTCGCTAGTGCTGGGACTCGAGGGCACTCTTGCGGGAATGATTTCCGATTCCCGTATTCAGGCAAATGTCGGAATTCAGATGCTCAACGGCAGACCAG
Source organism: Oscillospiraceae bacterium (assembly GCA_015067375.1). Classification (GTDB taxonomy): domain Bacteria; phylum Bacillota; class Clostridia; order Oscillospirales; family Ruminococcaceae; genus CAG-115. The sequence goes on from SVMQ01000057.1 coordinate 6,392, forward strand.
ATATCATGAAGGAAAAGACCGATTTCAGCTATGATCTCAATTTCAAAATGAAGTCATATCTTAAGGCGTTTGTCAATGCCAAGGCGCTGTTCGTTCTGGATAAGCAGCTTTACAGTGCCGATATTGCCAATATCGATCTCTGCTCGGCAGCACTGTCGGGTAGTGCGGGCTTTGGCGTTGATGGCAAATGGCGACTCAACGATGACAGAGTATTTGATTTCAATCTCGGTGAACAGCTCAAAGATGTGCTCAATATCCGCTCAGCAGGAGAGCAACTGGATAAAGCACGAAGCCTGAATAATAAAATGAAGGAATATCAGGCAATGATCGGCTTTGATGTCTGGGGCTCGGAAAAGGCATTATATACCGCCTCCAAGCTGCAGGGCGATATCATGAGTCAGCTTTCGGCCATAAGCGAACTGAGCGAGTATGCTATAAGACGGCTTGCATCAATTGATAAGAAGTCGATCGATGCGGAAAGAGAGCAGGATCGCAGCAGAGCCGATATAGAAAATAAAGCGCTTATACTTGAGCGTGTTGCTAAGTTGAATTCAGGCAATGATATGTCAGAGGCTGACCTCAGGATGGCAGCTACTATTGACATCCTTCTCCAGAAGAAAGCAGAAAAAAATACCCTGTCGGCGAAAGATGTGATGCCGATGATATCGTCACTGCATGATGTTGAACCGATCAAGGTCATGGCATACATCAGTAAGAGGTGGGGACTTAATGTAAAATCAGGCAGCTCGGAAGGAGGACGTTTGGGTGAGGACGATGTTATCAAGTATCAGAATGACTATGTAGTTCTCAGGAAAACATTGAAATCTATCTATGATCGTCCGATAAACTATGAGAAAGAGCATCTTGAATCATTGTATGAAACTGCGGTTAATTCAAGCAAAAAGGTGATCTCAGACAGCCGTCTGAACAATCAGATGTTCATGGAAAAGTCATCTGCCACCCTGAAAGATATAAAGCTCAAAAATGAGGAGTATATCAAGATCACCGACCAGATAGTTGAGGCTGAAAAGAAGATCAACGAATATGCTGAAAAAGAAAAAAATGCAAGCGCCAAGGAAATGGAGCTGATGAATGATGAGGCCTCTGCATCAGCTAACCAGAGCAAGATAGCTGAACAACGTAAAAAGGTCGGCAAATATGTCCTTAAGCTTGATGAGTACAAGAAAAAGAAGAATAAGCTGGTTGAAACACAGTCAGCGATCAGTACTTCTCTTAACGTCATAAAGCTCCAGTTCGTCAATAACACGGATACCCAGAAACTAGTAGAAAGTATCGGCCTCAGTGCGAACGAATTCAGGGACAAACGCAAGGCGATGAGCAACCAACGTGATAAGCTTATTGATTACAATAAGGTCATCAGACATAATGAGGCAGCGATCGATCTGTCGGGTATTCATTCCCCTGAAAACAGCAAGACAAAATACGATCTTAATCCCCTCAGAGCAATGGTAAACGAGATGGGCAGCAGCTCTTATAACGATAGCTATAAGAAGGTGATAGAGGACTTTATTTCCGCAAATACCACAAGTGTTTCCTATGACAAGTACAAGGAGATCAGCGACCAGCTCATCAGCAAAAACCGCGAAAAGAACACTGCCAGATATACAAGATTGCTGACCCACAGACTTGTAGCGGCCGATAAACGCAACCAAACGGATTTTGTTGAAGACAAACTGTTAAGACGAATGCTGGGCGAAAATTTTACAAAAGATGTTTCCAGTGAGAAAAAAGGTCAGGAACTGATAGATGCTCTGTCATTTGATATGGTGTCTAAAATGAATACCAGCAGCTCTGATATCGAAGAAAGGCAGAATCATATCAGGGCGCTTGAGGATATCATCATTCAAGCGGCAGAAGCCAACAGCACAGCAATCAGTACATTGTACAAGCTCAATGAGATATCTCCACAGTCCTTCGCCGTGGATTATGATCCTTATCAAGAAAATTCCTCAACCGAAGGAGTGAAGAATTCTATCGGCACATTGGCCAAGGGTGAAGAATTTGAAGACGGCGAGTATGCTTCCATGATCAACAGACTTCACAATGAGGCCAAAACCATAACCAATGAAATAAAACAATAAATCAACAAAGGAGTGAGCAAATGAAATCTGCACTCAATAACGGTAAATATCTCATAATGAGTATAGTATCCGAAAGTGAGGATATAACCGTCTATATAGCGCGCAATCATGCAAAGCAGCAGTTTGTTGTGAATGAAGTAAAAAGCATTTCACTTATAAATGAATGGCTGCCGAAGATAAACGGATTGAGTGAGGAGGGCAGGATCTGCTGCTTTACGGAAAGCTCCAATCTTTATATCGTTACCCGATATTATGATGGTGACAATCCTGAGTATATCTTTTCGGGAGGAAATACCGAGCTTTCGATGAAACTTGAAATGATAAAAGCGTTTACCTTTTCTCTGATCAGCTATTCGGAGTTTCCGGATTTTATCCTGAAAAGCCTACTGCTGCCTGAGAACGTATGCGTATACCGAAACGAGCTCCGCTCGAATTGCATGATATTGACAGGTGAGAAAAAAACGCCGATGCAGCTTTTTTATGATCTTATGAATGACTATTTTACGATAGATGATGTTAAAAAGCTGTCGTATATCAGCATTGTTATAGAAAAACTGAAAAATGGCGTGTATTCTGATTTTATGCAGGTGTATCTGGATATGGATCAGCTTACGGGCAAGCTGCAGCAGAACAATGCTATATCTAAGCTGAAGTCGTTCTATCAGCGCAGCAAGGGCTACATAACGATAGCGATATCGGCTGCGGTGATAGTGCTGGCGATCATTGTCATATACAATATGTTTATAAAAGGCTCGAAAGATTCAACAGGACAGACGCACAATCCGATAGACCACATCGGAACGGTCATGCTGGATGAGAATACCTCGCAGCATACAACATAACCTGAATAAAATCAAAACCACCACTTCAGTGGTGGTTTTTGCTTGTCGAAAAAGTCTAGCAAATTCTTAATATCGATATGGATAAATTTTGAAGCTTGGATGCTATGTAGAAATGTCCAAGCCTCTCTGTCCTACTCAAAATCCGATAAACCACACGATGTTGAAAAGGTTAACATAATAGCTAATGCGATTAACGATGTTATTTTTTTCATAGCATTTCCTTTCGTCGATTATGGCAATTTTCTATAATTGATTATACTTCTTTTGCAACCTGTTGTCAATGTTTTTGGGGTATTTGGATGTGATACCATACATCATTATAATCTATTTATTACTAGAAATACTGTGACAGTATTCCGTTAGAGCCTGACGCAAGCTCGGAGCTGTCAACAGGCAGCTCAAAAAATCCCTCAAAATATACGAACAGAGCAGCTTGCACCATATTGTCGAGGGAAAGTGTGCGTTCAGCTACGGGAACACCCGCCTCGTCAAGTGCCATTTCTATTGCATACTGTGTTTCGGTAACATACTTTTCAAGATCACCCGTAACTCCGAAGATCTCCGCCCATATATCGGAGCCTGCCGTTTCAAGCGTTATGGATAGCTTGTCCTTTGTAGGCTCAACATCTATCTTGACAGCTCCGTCAACGAGTATTTTTCTTTCATAATCCAAATCCTCGTCATAAGCACATTGGATATGCTGCTCTGCATACAAGCCGAGTTTGGCATACATACCACGCACCTGCTCTGCCATACCGTCGATCAGACCGCTATGTGC
>SVMQ01000058.1 GCA_015067375.1 Oscillospiraceae bacterium
TTCATCCACAGCAGAGGTATCCACTTCCGAGGCGTCTGCACCCGAAGCTGAAAGCACTTCAAAGCCTGCTGAGGATGAAGCTTCTTCCGCTGAAAGCGTCGTAAAGGAGGATATGTCCCTTTCTGAGATGCTTGAGAGCCGCGGTGATGAGCTGTGGCTGGCTGAGCTTGCCGAAAAGGTAAACAGCTGGGAGAACAATATCATCATCACAGTGAATTATGATTACGAGGGTCTTGTAACAAGGATAGAGGCTGAGAAGCTTGGCGACAAGATGAGAATGGAAACAGAGGTATTCGGCTTTGCTATGAATGTTCTGGTAGACGGAACAAACACCTATCTCATCGATGATAACACATCCACCTACTGCATCGACACGACAGGCAGCGTATATGATTCATCTCAGGCGGATGCTTACCTCATGGAGGATCAGGCAGCAGAGGCATTTGTGGGTGCAGGCATCGAAACTGTTGACGGTACAGAGTACCTCTATGAGGAGTACAATGTAGAGGGTCAGAACATCAGGTACTATTTCGACGATGAATGTAACGTTCAATACATCGGCTCCGAAGTGGACGGTGTAGTTACTTATATGGAATTCACCGTTGAGCTTGCTGATAAGCCCGACGAAGCAGCTTTTGAGCTTCCTGCAGGCTACACAGAGGTAACGATGGATGAGTACAATCAGAATGTATACGGAGATATTTTCGCTGAGTAACAGGCGAGATAACACATTTGTATTAATGGCATAAACAAGATATCGGCTTCCGACGTAAGGTCAGAAGCCGATATTTTTTTGTGTGATATCATTAGTGTCTGGAGTCGTAATCCTTGACATATCTGTCCGCGGAAACGAGTATCTTCTCATAGCGCGGATCGCCGCTTGCGATAACAGACTTGAAGTACTGATAGATCTTCTTGTTTCCTACCCTTGAAACACGCTTTGCGATGTATTCATGCGTAGCGTAAAGCTCGGGGTTTTCCATTATCGAGATAGCAAACTCGATAAAGCGCTTTTCATCGTGGAACTGCAGATAGTTGCAGGCTGTCACTATGCTGGAATAGAAATTCGGTGTGATGATGACCTCGCCGTTGCATTCAACGTCGCCGTTGAGCAGCGCCTGCAGCTGTTCTTCGTTAAGAGAGTTGATGGCGAATGCGGATTCTATCATCTCGCAGTCAGGCATAAGCTCGCATTTTTCAAGCACTTCCAGCGGCAGCACGTTGTTGCTGACCGTTCTGCGGCGCACTACCGACAGCTTGCTTATCATAGGGGCATACTGTGTTGGCTTGTATTCGCGGCGGTTTTCAAGCAGTATGCGAAGCATCTCCTTGGGCATGATGTCTATCGGCAGCTTTACGGATGCGCTGCGGAAGCCTGTTATGCCCTCCTGTATTGCTGCAGCCTTTGGTGCAGCTGCTTCTGCTGTCTTAGCATCCTCTGCATTCTCGCCCTCGGGCTGAGGCTCCTGTGGCTCCTGCTGTATCGCATACGGCATTGTGAACGGATCGGAGATACGCTCTATCACCGCGCATTTGAAAGGAATATCCGAAGCGGCGCACGCTGCAGCATTGTGATAGCCTCTCAGCAGCACGGAATGAAGTCCCGAAAGATGGAATGTGATGCCGTCGAACTTTGCGCTCTTTACATATTCCTTGGCGATGTTGTAGTTTTTCTGTGTGTAGAAATCCAGCGTCTTGCAGGGGACGAGGAAGCAGGGACGATAGGTCTTGTCCATGCCGATGGTGCGATTGTAGTCGGCGGTGCCGTGGACCTCGTGTCCGACATTATATGCGCCCCAGAAGAAGATGCCGCTTCCGTCTGTGGGGTAATACTCCGAGGGATACACCGTATAAACGCCGTCGGGCATCAGCATGAATATCTCGCGCAGACCCATTTCGAGCGACTCGCCGCGGTTTATCTTGGCAAGCGCCTCCGCAAACACCTGAGATATCTCGTGCGGCATACCGCCGAAGCCGGGGGAGATGGACATGATGCGGTCTGTACGCTTGTCGCCGTTGTTGGGACAGTTCATGACCACGACAGGCTCGTTGGCGATATAGAATATTCTTTTAAGCGTGGAGATATCGCCGCGCTGCAGATTGTGGCCTGCAGAGCAGGTGCCGAATACCGCACTGCCGCCCTTTACAGATACCAGAAGCACATTCGTGCCGCCGATAGCGACGTATTCGCTTTTTATATCAACGCTCACTCAAATGCCTCCTTTATTTCTGTTCAAGATGAAGTGCGATGGTGTCTAGTATTCCACCGATGTATTTTTTCTCAAATGCCTTTTTGGGCATATATACTATCGCGTTGTTATCCTTGTAGAAGATGAACATCTTATCCGTTTCGATGAAGTAGTCCAGCTCGCGCCACGGCATAAGCTCCTGAGAATCGTATACACAGCTTTCGCAGGCAGCGAAACCGAATTGGCAGACAACGAATGTGATAAGCTCCTCGGATGCAGGGTCGCATCCTGCAAGCTTCTGATATTTGTTTCGTGCGACGGCGTGGCAGGCAAGATACACCAACAGTGTGATGATACCGCCCACTGCCACCGAGATGGGGATGAAATACAGTATATTATTTCGCGTGATGCCTACAAAGAAATGCAGTATGCCGAAGGTCAGCAGCATTATCAGCAGCGCGATGAGCCACAGCAGCTTTACCAGCTTTACATTCATCATGGTGATGAATGCTGCAGCAGCGTCGCCCTCATCTATTATCACCTGACCTGTATATGCATCAGCGATGGTCGCACAGTCTATGTACTTATGCTTGAGCGGAAGCACGCGCCTTTCGTGTACATAAGGAAACTCTGCCTCGCGGCGCGAGCTTTCGATTATAGCGATGGCGCGGAAATAATCCTCTCTTGCAAGAAAGCAGGATTTCATTATCGTATACTTGGAGTCCTCTGTCTTGAAAACAAGAGCCTTTTTGCTTTCGGTGACCTCGCGCATCATATTCCAGTTGTATACCGTGGGACGGTCAGTGCCGAAAGGGTACACCGCAAACATATCGCCTATTATAAATGTACAGCCCGATGCTTCATCAAAAACACGGACGGGCTTAAGATCGCAAAAAGCCATAAGCACCTACCTACCTAAAGTTTTGTGTGTTTGTCGGAGGCGTTGCTAGATAATGGAAATTTGAGTATACTCCGACAATTATATATATTCAAGTATATCATACTTTTAAAAATAAATAAAGGGTTTTTTAAAAAAAAATCACAATTTGCCCGCTTTTTTTGATGTTTTTGGCAAATGCTTGACCGTTTAAGATATAAATGCGATAATATTTTTGCAAAAAGTGACATTTCGGGGGTTCAGATCGTTTCAGCTTATGAAAGGCCTTTCAGACACATGATATCTTGCACAAAGGAGGTGGGCGTGTGGACGAAGAGGAATTCACACGGCTTTTCGGAATATACCGACTAAGCGTATATCGCATCGCATACTGTCAGCTGCGCAATGCGGCGGACGCTGAGGATGTGACGCAGGAGGTGTTCCTGAAGCTGTACACCTCGCCGCCGCGGTACGCTGATGACGCACAGGCAAAGGCGTGGCTCATACGCGTTGCGATAAACCGCTGCCGCGACCTGCAGAGATCACGGCGCTACAGGCAGTATGAGGAGCTGTCGGAGGAGCTTGCGGCATCCGCGCCTGAGGAGGAGCGGCTGCTTGCGGTCATAGGGCAGCTGAAGCCCAAGCTCCGATGTGTGATGTTTATGTATTACTACGAGGAATACTCAGTGAAGGAGATAGCGGCGCTGCTTAAAGTAACGCAGTCCGCTGTTACCACGCGCCTCATGCGGGGCAGGACAGAGCTTAGGGCATTGCTTGAAAAGGAGGGCTTATGACGGACTACCGCGGAATTTTCGGAAAAGCGTTCTCAAACATCGCGCCTGCCGCATCTGAGGAAGCGGCGGTGCGCGAAATATTTGAGAAAGGCAGAACTATGAATAACAAAAAAACATCATCCAAAAGGATAATTACAGCAGCAGTGGCAGCGACTGCTGCACTGTCGATAAGCGGAGCGGCATTTGCTGCCGCAAATGGCTGGGACATTGCGTCGGCGTTTGCACAGATGTTCAGCAGCAGGGCAGAGAGCAGCGAGCTTGGCAGCCATAGCCTGGAGGTCGATCTTCAGCAGTATGCACAGCCGCTTGACATCGTACAGGAGTACGAGAGGTTTACGCTGCACATTACGGGAATAGCGGCTGATAAATTCTCGGCGTATATGCTGTATGATCTGACGTTCCATGAAGATATCCCTACAGACGGAGACTGGAGGAAGTTTGTACAGTTCAGTGTTGACGGAAAGCCTATGGCAGCGAGCGGCGCGGACGGTGTACTGTCACAGGAGGGAAACACGCTGTACTGTTATGCGGCATGGCTGTTTGACGGAGAGCAGATAGGTTCACTCGCAGGCAGGACGCTGAACGTAGCGATTAAGGACATCACGCATTATTACAGCACAGAGGACGCTGTATCGTATCTGAACGCGGATACTGATATATCGACAGACATTCCCGTTGACTTTGAGATCATAGACAGCGGAATCTGTATCGAACCCAATGCGCCTATGACCATATACAACAGGGAATGCACGCTGACAAAGCTGGAGCTTACGCCGTTTTCTATATGGTATTCTATCGAGGGGCTTGAACCCGAAATGAGTGGCAGCGACGATTACATGAGCATAAGCTACACCTATACGAACGGAGAGCAGAGCGGAAATCACGGCTGCATCAGCAGCAGATACGTTGGCGAAGAACGTATAGTAAGCGCGCTTTTCGGATATCCCGTTGCGTTTGAGGAGATCGAATCGGTTACGATAGGCGATACGGTGATACCGCTCAAATAAACGAGCGCAATAACGCACAAACGCCCTGAGTAAAACTCAGGGCGTCGTAGTTTATATTACAGCTTTACAGGCTTGATGTGCCAGATCTCCTCTGCGTACTGTGCGATAGTTCTGTCAGAGCTGAACTTGCCTGCGCTTGCGATGTTCATCCAGCATTTTTTAGCAAATTCGAGCGAGTTCTTGTAGTCTGCATTTGCTTTCAGCTTGGTCTTTACATAGCTGTCGAGGTCTCCGAGAACATAGTAGTGATCGGGAACGTGCCAGCTTGCGCCTTCCAGCAGAGCAAAGTAAAGCTCGCGGAACACCTTGTTTCCGCCGTCGTTTACAGTACCGTCTATAAGTGCGTCAAGCACACGCTTGATCTTCGCGTCGTTCTCTGTGATATCGCGCGGATCGTACTTGGGCATGATCTCATCAAGCTCCTCGACTCTTGCGCCGAAGATATAGTTGTTCTCCTCGCCTGCTTCCTCGGCTATCTCGACGTTAGCGCCGTCCATAGTGCCGAGCGTAACAGCACCGTTGAGCATCAGCTTCATGTTGCCTGTACCCGATGCTTCTGTGCCTGCTGTGGAGATCTGCTCGGAGATATCGCAGGCTGCTACCAGCTTCTCTGCATAGGAAACGCGGTAGTTGCTGATGAATACCACCTGAATGAGATCCTTTGTATCGGGGTCGTTGTTCACGATGTTGCCTATCTCGTTTATCAGCTTGATGATGCCCTTTGCGCGGTAGTAGCCTGGGGCAGCCTTAGCGCCGAAGATATACACAGTGGGTGTGAAGTCCTTGACATTGCCCTCCTTGATCTCATAGTAGAGGTAGAGGATAGACAGTGCGTTCAGCAGCTGACGCTTGTACTCGTGCAGGCGCTTGATCTGGATATCGAAGATAGCGTCGGGGTTTATCTTGATGCCCTCGCACTTTTCGATATACTCAGCAAGCTGCACCTTCTTGTCGTGCTTGATATTGATGAAGCGGCGAAGCACTGCCTCGTCGTCGGCGTACTTTTTCAGAGCCTGCAGCTTGTCGAGGTCGGTTATCCACTCGTCAGAGCCGAGCAGCTCGGTGATGAGTGCGGACAGCTCTTTGTTGCAGAGTGCCAGCCATCTTCTCTGGGTGATGCCGTTGGTCTTGTTCTGGAAGCGCTCGGGGCATATCTCGTACCACTCCTTGAGTACGGTGGTCTTGAGCAGCTCGGAGTGTATCTGTGCAACGCCGTTTACATAGGAAGAGCCGAACATTGCGATGTTTGCCATGTGGACAGTACCGCCGTTGATGAGCTTCATCACGTTCTTCTTTTCAAGCGGCACCTTCTTCCTGTGCATCTCGGTCTCGAACTTTTCGTTGAGCATGATGATGACAGCGTAAACATCGGGGACTACCTCCTCGATAAGACCTGCTTCCCACTTTTCAAGAGCCTCGGGCATGATGGTGTGGTTGGTGTAGGCGAATACCTTCTGTGCCATCTCGAATGCCTTGTCAAAGGTGTAGCCCTCCTCGCGGATAAGCACGCGGATGAATTCGGGCAGCGCGATAACGGGGTGAGTGTCGTTCATCTGGATGGAGTTGTAGTCAGCGAAGTTGTCCATCGTGCCGAAGCGTGCCTTGTGCTTTCTCACAAGGTCTGCAACAGCGGCAGCGCTGAAGAAGTACTCCTGACGAAGTCTGAGCTTCTTGCCCTCGCGTGTTTCGTCGTTGGGGTAGAGTACGCGGGAGATATCCTCGGCGTAGCGCTTAGCCTCGCTTGCCTCGGAGAAATTACCGCGGTTGAACAGGTCGAAGTTGAACTCCTCGGCAGCTTCAGCCTGCCAGAGGCGCAGTGTGCCGACATTCTCTGTGCCGTAGCCGATAACAGGGTAGTCGTAGGGGACAGCGTTCACATCGCCGTCAGCGTATCTGATAACGACTGTGTCGCGCTCACAGCGGACGCTCCACGGGTCGCCGTACTTCTGCCAGTTGTCGGCGCACTCTGTCTGGAAGCCGTCCCTGATGCCCTGCTTGAACAGACCGTACTTGTAGCGGATGCCGTAGCCGTCGAGGGGCAGGTCGAGCGTAGCGGCACTGTCGAGGAAGCAGGCTGCAAGTCTGCCGAGACCGCCGTTTCCAAGAGCGGCATCCTCTATCTCCTCCATATCCGAGAGCTTGGCGCCAAGCTCGGACAGGGCAGCGTCTGCTTCATCGAGCAGGCCGAGGCACAGCAGGTTGTTGTACACAGCGCGTCCTACGAGGAATTCCATAGACAGGTAGCTTGCCTTGCGTGCAGCGTCGTGCGCGTCCTTGCTCTTTTCCCATACGGGGGACAGCTCCTCCATGACTACGCCCGAGAGTACGTTGTGCAGCTGCTCGGGTGTGAGGGAAGCGGGAGCGCAGCGGTATTCCTTTTCGGAGGCGGCGCGAAGCTTTTCTTTTAAGTTTTCGATCTTCATGTATTTCTCCTTTTCTCCGCGCGGGGGCGGTGGGTGATCTGTTAAAGTATAACGCAGTATCAACAGCGCTTACAACTATATGTTATTATAGCATAATAAAAACTATTTAGCAACTTTTTTGCAAAAATAATTATTTCGTTGCAGGAAATTTCTGTTTTACCCTGTCGTTATATTGACAATTCGGCGGAGTTGCTGTAAAATATAAGGTAGCATATATTAAATATTATTGGCATAAATATAAATACTATAACATTCAGGGGGAAAATATCATGTGTGGAATCGTTGGTTATGTCGGAAAGCACAGCTGCGCCGAGATACTGCTCGGAACGCTGGAAAAGCTGGAGTACCGCGGCTATGACAGTGCAGGTATCGCGGTGTTCGATCACGACAATATAGAGGTAAGAAAGGCTCAGGGCAGGCTTAAAAACCTGCGTGAGCGTATGGAAAAGGACGGCGTGCCATCGGGCGTTGCGGGAATAGGTCACACGCGCTGGGCAACCCACGGAGAGCCGTCGGATATAAACTCGCATCCGCATAACGGCGGCAATGTTACCATCGTACATAACGGTATCATCGAGAACTACAAGGAGATCAAGAATTTCCTTATCGGAAAGGGCAGACATTTCGTCAGCCAGACAGATACAGAGGTCGCAGCGCAGCTTCTTGACTACTACTACAACGGCGACCCCATCGAGGCTATCGTGGAGACCATGCACAATGTCCGCGGCAGCTTCGCGCTGGGCATAATGTTCAAGGATTTCCCGGGTACTGTTTTTGCGGTGAGAAAGGAAAGTCCGCTCATCGTTGGTATCGGCGCGGAGGAGAGCTTCATCGCGTCCGACGTTACCGCGATACTGAACTACACGCGCGACTATTACTTGCTGGAGCCGAATGAGATAGCAGTACTCTCGCCCTACGGCACGAATATCTATGACCTGCATTACAACAAGCTCAGCAAGCCGCTGATGCACGCTGACTGGGACGAGAATGCCGCTGAAAAGCAGGGCTACGCGCACTTTATGCTCAAGGAGATACACGAGCAGCCCGAGGCGGTAAAGACCACCATCCGCTCCAGAATAACAGACGGTCTGCCTGACCTTGAGGAGTGCGGTATCACGCTCGAGATGCTTCGCGGCTTCCGCAACATCCATGTGGTGGCTTGCGGCACGGCGATGCACGCAGGTCTTGTCGGAAAGTACATAATCGAGGAGCTTGCACGCGTACCCGTAAATGTGGATATCGCGTCCGAGTTCAGATACAGAGATCCACTCGTAACAAAGGACGACCTTGTTATCATCATCTCACAGTCGGGCGAAACAGCAGACTCGCTTGCGGCGCTGAGGCTTTCAAAGGAGCTTGGCGCAAAGACGCTTGCCATCGTTAATGCAAAGGGCAGCTCCATCGCGCGCGAGGCGGATATGCTGATATACACGCTCGCAGGCCCTGAGATAGCGGTAGCTTCCACAAAGGCATATATGGTGCAGATATCCGTTATGTATCTGCTGGCATTTTCCATCGCGCTTGCAAACGGTGCTATCAACGAGGATAAGTGCCGCGAGCTTACAGCGGAGCTTGTTAAGATGCCCGAGCGCATCGAAAAGGCGGTGCAGCTTGAGGAAAATTCACAGTACGCGGCGTCCACGCTTGTAAACGCGGAGAGCCTGCTGTACATCGGCAGAGGACTTGACTACGCGCTGAGCATGGAGGGCAGCCTTAAGCTCAAGGAGATATCCTACATCCACAGCGAGAGCTACGCTGCAGGCGAGCTGAAGCACGGCACTATCTCGCTCATTACAGAGGGCATGCCTGCTATCGCTGTCGTAACGCAGAAGCGCCTTGTTGAAAAGACAGTCAGCAATATGAAGGAGATGAAGGCGCGCGGCGCGTATGTTATCGCGGTGTGTGCTGAGGGCATCTCCATCGAAAGCGACGCGGCGGATTATATCATCTCGCTTGACGAGTGTCCCGATATCCTCGCGCCCATGACAGCGGTCGTGCCGCTGCAGCTTATCGCTTACTATACATCCGTGCTGAAGGGCAACGATGTCGATAAGCCGAGAAACCTTGCAAAGTCCGTTACAGTAGAGTAACCACATCCCCGATGAGCTGTTTGCTTGTCGGGGATGTTTATGTGTTTTTTTGTTGACAACAGGACTATATTATGCTATAATTAATTCGTATTTTATCATAAGGCTGCCGTGGAATACAGCGGCGCAGAACGGAGGAAATATGACAACAGCGGCAAAGACCATGTCGGGCATCATCGCGGCACTGATAATGTTTATCAGCGGCTGCGGAAACACTGCAAACGAGAGCAGCACAGTTACCGACAACACCAACACAGAAATATCGGAGAGTGAAACAATGACAACAGGAGTACAGACCTTCGCACCCACCGCGGAGAACGTAAAGCTTATCGGCAGAACTGCTGAAAACGAGGGCATCCTCTGGCTTGCACTGTCTGCAAGCGGTATCGAATTTACATTCACAGGCACAAAGGCGTCAGTTACGCTTATCGGTGACAGCATGATAAACAGCGGCACAGAAAAGCAGGCGCGCTTTGCAGTGTACATAAACGGCGAGAGAACTATGGACGAGCAGGTGGATCAGGCTGAGGAGGTCTATGAGATCTATTCTTCCGATACCGCACAGGAGACCACAGTAAAGCTTATCAAGCTGTCTGAGGCGGCAGAGTCCACATTCGGCATCAAGG
>SVMQ01000059.1 GCA_015067375.1 Oscillospiraceae bacterium
GATTGCGGGACTCCGAAGCCTGCGCTGTTATGCACAAACCATTCAATACAATACCCCAATTCCGAAAGCTTGCGGAGGATCGTGAGGTAAGTTTGCCCCTCACCATGCGATAGCAGACCGGGAACATTTTCAAGGAGAAAAGCTGCAGGTCGCTTATGCTTGATAACTCGGGCGATATGATAGAAGAGAGTACCTCTTGTGTCCTCAAATCCGCGCCGTTTTCCTGCCACGCTGAATGGCTGACAGGGAAAACCTCCGACAAACAGATCGAAATCGGGCATTTCTTCTGCGTTGATTTTGGTGATGTCATTGTAGAATACCTCCTTTTCGGTGTCATACATTGCTCTGTAGGCGGTTTCAGCGTTCTTATCTATTTCGCAGAAGCCTATGCACTCATAGCCTCCCGCTTTTTCAAGTCCGCTTCTGAAGCCGCCTATACCCGCAAAGCAATCGAAAAATTTAATAGCTGCGGTCATCATTCCTTTCATTATTTATTTTCTTTCCGTCACATAGACAGCTTGGGACCCGTATCCTGTTTCGGTTCGGATATCTTGTGGAACGAGTCCTCGCCCATACAAAGACCGAGATGTCTGCCGTTATCAAAGGTACAATGTACCGTTCCGATATCGTCCACAAGATCTACTGTGCCTTTAGTTCCTGCGGGGATGGGATTGGGATCGTAGCGTTTTCCACGAAGCGGATAATGCGACCATTGTGGTCAAGCTGAATTCTTGTGCCGGGCGGATACTGTTCCTTGAGCTGCTGTATTCTGCTGTAGTTCATATTTTCACCTCCCTTCATCGGTGTTTTTATGTTTCGGTCAATGCCGTTACATACTTAATTCCTTATACTGTGCAATTTCTTCCTTTGCCTGCTGTTCGAGCCTCCGAACACAGTCCATCATTGCCTCTGCGCCTTTCAAATCCTGCAAAATAAAGGCTTTCTCTGTTTCACCGTATCCCGTTCTCCAAGCGCATTCAACTGCGTCGCAAAGCTCGTTTACGGCTGTTATTTTGTCCGTAGGGAGCAGTCTGTCGAAGATGGTCTGCGCTACGGGATGCTCCGCATTGGGTACAAGGGTTACCGATATATCCTCTGTACCGCCTACAGGCGTACTAAAGCTCACATCTGCATAGTGAATCTCCTCCTTGAGATATTCCGAGGGGAGCGTTATTGCAAGACTGTAATTTCCGTTTTAAATATAGAGATTTATCATTACATTTTTCCTTTCACATTGAAATCCGCGGCGTAGACTGCTTGGGAGCAGTCTGTTCGGGGAGATTGTCCGCTATTTTATCTGCCAGCTCGTTCAGCTTTTTCTCGCCATCAAAGGTCAGAGCCTCGGTATTGTCGAGGGTAAACTCCACACAGCATTTTATCTCCGCAAGATCTTCATTTGTGAAGAGTCTGTGGCTGGGGATAAGACCCGAGCGTGTGGCGAAGTCCTCTTTTGCCGAAGCATAATCATCTGCGTGATAATGCCCGAGTGTAACGGTCACTCCATCATAGCAGCGTTCCCATGTTACGAACTGAAAACCGTTAAAGCCCATATCCCTTGCCGCAAGCACCGTTCCGTTGAACTCGGAGAGCAACTTGTAATTCTCTACCGCTTTAAGCTCGGGAGCTTTTTCATAGGCGGTCGTATATTCCTGAACGGTGTGGTAGATGTCTATGAGCTGTTCGAGGAGCGTATCGTCCTCGCCTCGCTGAAAGGTCATTTTGTCACTATGGATGGTGCAGATGTTTTTACCATCTGTTGCCCGACACGCAAAATCAAAATTGCGACATGCAAAATCCCAAAATTAATCGAAAAAACTCAAATTCCAACCTTAATTTTTTGAAATCCAAAATTAAAATCTTGCATTTTCAAGCAAAAACTTACAGATAATTTTGCCGCTGAAAATTGGACAAAAAATACGGAGAGGGTCACTCTTCGGAACGGGTAAGCATTTTTTTACTCCTATCGGTTTGACATCAAAGTTTTTTTCATAATAATACAAGTGAGACGAACCGTTGCTATTTTTGCAAGGGGCGTCTCTTTTTTATCCTTATTTGCAATATGTTACATAACAAAAGGACGAGCAGGAATCCGCTCGCCCTTACTTATAACACATTTTAAGGTGGTTTTAAACCGTTTTTTGAGGTGTTTTAATTAATCAATTTCGATTGCTGTTGAAGTTGCATAAGGTAAATCCGCCTCATGTTCATCTGTGAAATCGGGAATGTTTAAATCAATAAGCAAATCTCCGTGCACAAGTTTATAACGCATATCGTATATAAGTGCTGCGAGCTCACAGAGTTTATAATCATCGTTAGATAAACATGCGTTTGCTCTTTTTAGGGCTTCATCATAGTAAGTTTCGATCGAATATACCTTATCATTAATAAGTTGAAGTACATCCTTGTCCTTGCACCTGTCTGCAAGAATTGAACAGATTGCAAATGTTTGCGCCTTGCTATTAGCTTCTTTAATAATTTCAGCAACAACTATTTTGTGTGCTGTCTTGCCGATAGAGCTTGCTGTATGCACTAACCGACTAAAGAATTGGTCAGAAAAATCAGCATTTTCTGTCGGGCTTCTGTGCAAATCCCACTGATGTACTGCCTTGATAAATTCCTGTATGCTAGTGAGTGCTAAGCGTTTCTTATTCGCATACTCGGTGCGTAAACTTTTTTCGCGTCTTTCCCTACCATCTGATGTATAGTTGCCGCTTGCATAAAGTTCATCAATATCTTCATACACAGCGTTACGCGCGGCGACGAGATCAATGATGATGGCAGCAACTGTATTAAATTCAGGCTGCAGGTCGATTTTTCGTGTGATTGTCATAGTGTTTTCCTCCTTAATATCATAATACAAGTGGCGTTATGTAGTAAGAATCAAATAACGCATTGTATCGTTTACGATTGATTGATTTTCCATATGGCGATTCAGTTACATTAAATTCAAGATTACTTATTTCGGCAGTTCTTTTAAAATAATTGACTAGACTACCGATTTTGAAATCATCTTCGAGGCTCATAGCAATTGTTGTGAAGCTGCGAATTATCTCTTCTGCACAACAATCATCAGAAACATAGATATATGCCTTGTAGCGGTTAATGATATACCTTACAATACGGTTTTTCTTTTCAGAATAGCAACGACGTATATTCTGTTGTTTCGATTCGGTGGTATTGCTTTGCTGATTCCTTATCGAATCAAGTTCCTTGTATGTTGCATCTCTCAATTCAATAAGCAACTGTAGTTGTTCTGCCATATCGGCAAGAAGTTTTTGTTCTTTTTCGTTATTCACATAAATATCCTCCTAAGTCGCTAATACATTTTTTCCAGTTTGAATAATCTTACCATTAACGGCATCAATAACAACATCCGCTATTTTCTGAGAACCTATATAAATCGGGACATGGTTGGTTATGTTTTGATTTCTCATTGCTGGTTCTTCAAATGATGTGACACTGGCTGAAATATGTTGCTGTGCCGCCTTGGGCGCGGTATCTACAGTACCGCTGAGCGTGCGCATAAGCTGTCCGAGGGTGAGGTCTTTTGTGCCGAGAGCCTCGTTCCAGCCTGCAACGAACTCCGCCGCAACATCCGCGCCTACCATGTACATATCCGCGCCTAAGCCCTCAAGCTCTTTTTTCATCTTATCAACGAAGTTATCTCGGAGAAGCTCGACCTCACTCTGATAGTACCGCGCTGAAATATCCTCCGCTGTCTGCCTGAGTCTCGCCATGCCGTCGAAGTAGCTGTTCCACTCGCGCTCGGACATTTTCAGCAGACCGCCGCCGAACTCCATAGCCTCGTCAACGTCCATCGACAGGATCTCGTTCAGCGTGCTGTCATCCGCGCCGCGAGCTTTCAGTGCTTCCAGCATCGCGCCGTATTCCTCCAGCACGCGTATGTTATCCTCAATGCTGTCAGCGTCCATGCGGTAAGCCTCGACCTCATGCTCTGAGGTGGTTATCGTGAACTCGCCCTTTACCGCTACCGTTTCGGGGACGGTCTCAGTGATCTTCTCAAAGGTCTTGTTGAAGTCCACAAGCTTTGATGCAAGGCGGTCACGCGCCGCGGTGATGTTTTCCAGTGCGGAGAGCGTGGTGTCGCTTGCATCGGAGAGTAGCTGCGTCAGTGTGTCCCTGTTCGCCTGCAAAACGCTTTGATTGTATTCGTAGGTCTCAAGGTAAGCGCTTCGCCATGCGTCGGAATTCTTGTCAAGGTACTTGTCGCGGAGCTTTGCAAGCTCGGTGTAGTAGGTCTTTTCGGTGATGCGGTTGGTGTTCAGTCTGAACTGCAGCTGTGCTTTCTCGGAATTATAAGCCTCTGCGCGAGCCTTTGAGGCATCCTCGGCGGCTTTCTTCTGCTCGGCAAGCTGCTGTTCGTAGGCTTTCTGCTGCTCCTCGGACAGGCTGTCGTAATACTTTTTTACCTCAACGTTTACACTGCGCCATTCGGAAGAGTTTGCCTGTAGATATTCATCGCGGAGATGTTCAAGACCTACATAATATTCACTGGCATCAATGATGCCCATATCATATTGATATTTAAGGCTGTCGCGCTCCTGCTTGAATATATCTGCTAATTCCTTATATTGCTCTTGAAGAGCAGCTGCAGCTTCTTCCTGCTTTTTCAGCAATGCTTCACCTTTGGCGCGTTCGTTATCGGCCGTTCCCGAACCTGACGAGCTGATGTCCACACTAGCATCGATCTGATAGTATTCGGAGCTTTTTTCAAAGAATTTATCAATATCTGCTTGTAGCTTATTTTTTTCAAATTGAAAGCCTGTAATAGCACCTTCAAGCACTTTGATCTGAAAACCTTTGTCTTTCGTTATCGATTTGCCCTTGATAATAGTTTCCCAAAAAGATTCATCTTCTGAATTTTTTCTCAGCTTCTCAAGCTCAGCGGTCTTCTGTGCAATCTTGTCGTCAAGGTCAAAAATCTTCTGCTGTGCCTCTTTTGCCTGTGTTTCATAAGCACTTAACATAAACTCCTGCCGTTTCTTTTCGATAAGCTTATCAATTGAATCAGCAAGGTTGTTATATTCACCTGTGAGTGAATTCACGACCTCTATCTCATCACCGAATGTGTCCTGCAACTCTGACGCTATAGCCTCAAGCTCAGATTCCTGTGCGGCGGTAAGGTCGAGCGATGACCTGAGTTCCTCGTAGCGGTCAGCCTTGCGCTTGAGTATTTCAAGCTCTGCATCACCCGATGCGATAGTGTCCTCTGTGCGCTTGTGCATTTCGTCTATTGAATCCAGCAGCTCCTGTGTTTCATTGGTAGCAGTGTCCGCGCTAAGCGCAAACCCAGTCAGGGCAGTAGCCAGTATACCGATTGATATCGCGATAATGCCTGCAGGATTGAGCGACATCGCCGTGTTCAACGCGTACTGTTTTGCTGTCGCAATATCCAGCTTGCCGCTGAGTACAGCATATATCAGCTCCTGCGCGGTCAGAGTGCCGTTCAGAGCGGCTGTCTTTATCGCTGCAGCACCCTGAGCATTAGAGAGCAGAGTGACCTGCAGAGCCGCAGTCTGCCAGCTGGATATGACCTTGGTCATTATATTTGCCGCTTTGAATGCGACAACGCCCGCAGTAGCTCCTGCGATAGCCGAGCCGATGAGCTTTACATTCTTCAGCAGGAACGTCAGCGTGCCCGAAGTTAATTCGCCTATATCCTGTGCTATCTCCTTGACATCGCCTGCCTCTGCAGCCTCAGTGGCAGCGTCTGTCACCTGTTTTATAGAGGGAACAAGGCTCTCGCCGATAGGCTGAATGAGCAGGTCGAGCTTTCGTTTCATGGTGTCCACAGAATCAGAAAGTGAGCTGTAATTCAGTTCCTTGATGTCGTCCATCGCGCCCGATGCCTCGTATGCGCTGTTGGTGATACCATCAAGTGCGAGAACTGCATCCTTGCCTAAGTCCTCCCACATCGTTTTCATCAGGGCAACACCTGCCGCATCCTGCTTTATCGGATCCTCCATAGCCGCAATTGCGGATATCGTTTCCTCAAACGCCTGTTTTGCACTCTCGCCGCCTGCCGCGAATTTTGCCGACATCTCATCGGCGTTCAGACCTAGCAATTCAAAGCCCTCGTGCGTGGAATCAGCACCGTCTATTGCGGTAATGGACAGTTCCTTGATGAGGTCGCCCACAGTGTCAAGCTTCCATGCACCGTTCTCCGCGCCCGCTGTCATGATATTGAACATATCATCGAGGGTAAAGCCGAGCTTTCTGAACTGCACCGAATACTCTGAGATAGTGTCCAGCAGCTCACCCGAATAGTCAAGTCCGTTCTGTGCGCCGCGTGCCATGTAGTCATAAGCTGTCGCTGCGCTTACCTCGAAATTCTGCATGATAGCGCGTGCAGCTCGTGAACTCTGGTCAACGCCTGCATCGAACAGATCCTGCAGTGCGTAGGCACTCTCAGTGACATTCACAAGCTCCATATCGTCAAGCTCTCCGAGATTCTGCTTTATCTTAGAAACGCTGTCCGCGATATCGTCAAAGTCATCGCCGAAATTATCGCCGTATACATCATTCACGACCTTTTTGAGCGACTGCATCTCCGCTTCGGTTGCGTTTGTCGCCGCGCCGATGCGCTTTACCGAGCTGTCAAGACCGTCTGCCATATCAATTGTATGTATGGCTGTTTCTTTTAGAGCATCGCCCAGTATCTGTAAACTCTGCATAATAACATCAGACATTAGGTGAGCCTGAATTATATCTCCAGTTGAAACAGCTGCAGAACCAACGTTTTCTATTGCGTCACTCATCCTGTCAACAGGAGATGTGTTCATAGATGTGGCTATAGTATCGCCCAATTGTTCTGTTGAACGCTGCGCATCAGATACATCATTTTGTGTTACAATGCGTATATATCCATCAGCTTGTGACATCGCTATCATCCTTTCTTGTTAATATATCAATATTGTTCTGGTCAATAATAATCGCTCCGTTTGTGTTGAGAAATACGGGACAAAAGCCGCCGAACTCCTTATTTATATCCATACACTGCTTCAGGATGTTGTCAGCTGTATCATAAGCAGTATCTACGATAAATTTACCTATCGTATCGGTTTCAAAGGTAGCCGCTATCTTGAACTTATCGTTTTTCTTTATAAGGGTAAGTATAATCTTCATGATATGTCCTTTCTAGCTACTGTCAGAGCGGTATATTTTCGCAATGCTCCTGACCTTGCTTACACTCACATTGTTCTTTATGGCAGTGTCCTCAACAGATAGACCGCTCATCAGGTCGAACAGAATATTTGCATCGATGCATTCACTCTGAACGGGGCAAACCGTATCAGGTGACAGTGGGATATACAATGTTTTGCCGCTGCGATATTCCAGAAGATTTGCAAAAGCCGCCGCACCGATCAGGACAAGCAGCTTCTCCGCCTCTTTACCCGTGAATATCTGTAAAGCGGCAAGCAGGCTATCAAACGAGCGTATACATCTGTTACGGCAATACTTCACTAATCCATGAAGCGTGCGCCACTGGAAGTCTGATACAAGGTTTTCAGCGGCAATATCTTCTATAGTTCGTCCCTCATCCAGATATTCCTTCATCAACTGCACTGTGCGCAAATACGGAATGCGTTTGTCGTGCTTCTTGATTCGGGGAATGTATATAGCCTTACCGCCGTACTCACTCATCAGGATGTTGAGGTTGTCCCGTCCCACAAGCTCTTCAAGCTCAATATGCCTACTTCTGTTCATTTTAGGTGTGTTATTTTACGAATCTGTCTTTCTGTAAGCTCATATTTGCGATGCAGCTGATTTATTGTCATGCCGCTGCTGTAATCTCTCCGTATAGCTTCATTACGTTGCTGACGTGTTACGGTCGCATATTTCGGAACATAGAAGTAGCTGCCATCGGCAAACTTTGAAAGCTTAGCGGCGCTTTCTTCTCCGATTACCTCCACAAGTATTCTGTAATTTTCAAAGCTGCTTTTCACAAGGATTCACGCTCCTTTCCTCAATTATGAACTATTTTGTTGATATAGTACACTCAAAACAGTTCCGTTCTGTAAAGTTTTTTCGGCGGCTCAAACGCTCTTTATAGGCGTTTTACAGATACAGATGATTACTGTATCGGCATCGCACAAAAAGCAAAATAGAACGCTTTTTGAATGAATTTGAATGCATATTCTCACAAGCCGTTCAGAACGCTGTACAAGCCGCCTTTGATTTCACCTATATCCGTTCATTGTTGATTGCTGAAAATTGATTTTAAAAGCAATTTTAACGCTTAAAAAGGTATATCTGCATTAGTGTGATACCGAAAAGCAAAACCGACAAAAAGCAGCTGCTCCTTGTCGGTTCTCTGTTATGTAGTTCTGGGGACTATATGCGCCCTCACTCTTGTTACTGTTCCTCGTGCCTCCGTTACAATTGTAGGGGATAGAATTGAGGCGGTTTTCTGCGGCGCTGGCGGTGTTTCAGGAATGCCGTTTGCATTGAGCATCGTTCTGATGAGCTGAGTTGCTGCTCTCCATCCAGCGGTATAGCCGTCATAATTTGCAAGGGATATTACATCCCTGATATCACTGTCAAGTTTGTATTCGGCATCACTTGTTATGTCAGAACATATATATTTGATACTTCCGAGAATGCTGTCTATTGTATTCTCAACAGCATTGCTCCACATATCTGCACCGTTGTCGGTGGTGTACTCGCAGATAGCTTCCTGAACGGCTATGCAGCTATTGAATATATGCTGTCCATTTTTATCAGGCTGGCAATATTCAGGGTCTTCAGCTGTCGGAACGCCTCTCATTATCCAAGAGAGCGACACGCCGAACTCATATGATATAAGCTTCAGCATTGCACCCGAAAAGGTTTCAATTCCTTTTTCTACTCTGCTATAGTCGAACGGATGTGTGCAGATACGGCTTGCAAATTCCTCATGGCTCAATTCGTTTGCGGTTCTGATGAGCTTCAGACGTTCGCCTATCTTGCTGCTCTGCTCTCTGGTCTGGGTATATGTTTCAACTTTCATTGTTAAATCCTCCGTAAATATTGATTTTTAACCTGAAATGTGATATACTTATAACGGATTTCGTTAGCTGGTATGCTTCCAAAAATAACGGATTCCGTTATGACGGCGGCGGTTATTTGCGGTAACGGCTGCCGTTTCTTTATATCAGCTGTAATCATGATTATTACCTCGTTAAATACCGCTTAAAAACTGCTTGCGAATAGAATTCAGGTGTGTTGCTTTCAATGGCTGCTTCTTCATCCGTGCAAGCTCAAGTGCTGCATTGTACATCTTTCGGGCGGTTCTGAGACTCTGGGCTTGCGCTACTTCAAGCAGCAGCTTGACCGATTCCAAATCTGTAACACCGAAAACGCCTTGTATTTCTTCAATGCTGTATTCATTACAGACCTTTGGACGGGCGAATATCCTAGTTCGGAGCTGGTCGAACTCGCCGCTTTTAACGCCGCACACCATTTGATTGTATATGCGGTCATTTCCTGCGAGAAGAATTCCGACACCAGCTTCATCATTCAGGTTTCTCAATGCCTGTAATGCGCTGAAAGTAAGGTGGTCGGCTTCATCCACGATTATAAGCCGCTTGGAGTCCTGTAAGCAGCTCACTAGCTCTTTCATGAGAAGCTGCTTTTTCGTTTTCGGTGTTCTTCCCAGCTTCAGTGTGATTTCGGTGAGTATTGCCGCTGCCGATGTAGTACAGCTGTTTGCGGTAATGAAGATAACGCCTGCTGTCTCATCAACATAGTGTTTGAGTGCAGTCGTTTTTCCTGCACCTGCTGCGCCGCTCAAAAGAACAATCTCACATTTCTTGTGAGCGTAATCCGCTGCACCCATTGAAATCTTGGTGTTCTTAAGCTCTCGGTAAAACGATTCTGATGTGATAAGCTTCTGCTGTTCCTGTGCCACCCTGAGATATTTCATCAGGGTGG
>SVMQ01000060.1 GCA_015067375.1 Oscillospiraceae bacterium
TCATCACCATGGATGTAAGTATCTCGGACGAGCTGCTTCGCACAAGCTCTGCGCGTCCCTCCGCTGCATCGCTCCAGAATGAAGCACAGCCGCAGGACTGCCTGATAACAAGCGAAGAGCTGAGGCTGACCATCTGCTGCACCTGCTCGCCGCGCGCAAGCTGCACAGCCTCCCTGACCGCACATGAGCCAAGCAGCGTAGCGTCCGCTCTTATCGTGGTGAGCATCGGTGTCAGCGAGGTCGCGATCTCACTGTCGTCATAGCCTGTGACCGCAATATCCCTGCCAACGACCAATCCCCTGCTCTCGATGGCTCTGTAGCCGCCCTTGCACATCATGTCATTGGCAAAACAGATGGCGTCTATCCTGCCCTCGTTTCTGTCCAGAAGCTCGCCTACCAGATCATCACAGAACTCTGAGAACTTTGCGTAAACGACAAGCGACGGGTCATAAGCGATTCCGTTTTCTTCAAGAGCCTCACGGTAATAGGCAAGGCGCTCCTCGGCATCAGTGTTACCCTTGGGGCCTGAAACGAACGCGATGTTCTTTTTGCCATGCTCATGAATAAGGTGCGCCACCATCGTTTTCATGCCGCTGCCTACCAAACGGATGCAGGGATAGCCGCGCACCGCGCACTCCATCGTCAGCACAGGCAGCCCCTCGTAGCTGTCAACGAACTGCTTGAACTCCTCGCGCGTTACAAACTGGCCTACCGTACCGGCGGATATCACGAGCGCATCCAGATTTTCTTCAGAAGCAAAGCTGTATATCGCGTTATTCTGATACTCATATTCCGTATACTTGCGGTCGTGAAGCTGACAGTTCAGGGAACGTCCCGGTATGATAACAAGATTGACATCAAGCTCCTCGGCGGCAGCGGTAGCTCCCTGCAGCAATAGCCTTGAATAGTCGTTATCGAGATAATGCAGCATCAGTCCGATGGTAAGACGAGCCTTATCTTTCATTACCGATATCTCCCCCTTCGTATTGGTTGCTGAAAAAATCACAATTATATAATCGTGACATATCGTTATAAAAAAGTGCAATCGTACCAACAATTGGTATAAGTTGTTTTTATTATAACATATTACAAACAAAAATTGCAAGAGTAATTTTGTTTTTTATATCACGATCTTGCTGTCGGCGCTGTTAAAATTGAAAGAAGTTTACAAAAAGCGCTTGAAATGACGACGATAATATGTTATACTATTATCATATTACACGGTATTTCCGTAACAGAAAGGACAATGTGCAATGGATATCAAAGCAAAGATCGAAGAAGTTGTTGAAAAGGTAAAGAGCGATGAAAACTTCGCTGAAAAGTTCAAGAGCCAGCCTGTAAAAGCAGTTGAGGATGTTGTGGGCGTAGATCTTCCCGATGACACTATCGAAAAGGTCATCGACGGCGTTAAGGCAAAGATCAACCTCGACAGCATCGGCGACAAGCTCGGCGGTCTGTTCGGCGGTCTGTTCGGCGGCTTCGGCAAGAATTGATATGTTATATCCCGTTCTTTTTTCTGAACGGGATATTTTTTTACCATTTATTTGTATATTATTAACATAATTTGCGCTCCCCCCTTGAAATAATTAAGATAATATGGTACAATAAATTAATAAAAAATTAACAAGGAGGGACAGAATATGCTTCATGGCAAAAAAATACTCGGCGTATGTACATCAAGAATACATAGTCCCCTTGCAAATACGCTGATAAAGACACTGGATCAGAAGCTCCGTCCCCATGGATACAGCATATTTGCATATACCACAAACTCGGATCTGTTCAACAACTCCCCTAACGATATAGGCGAAAGCTCCGTTTTCGAGCTGATGAACTATGATGTAATAGATGTGCTGCTCGTCATGTGCGAGAGCTTTTTGAACCAGCCTGTTCTTGAGAGGATCATTTCGCGTGCGCAAAAGCATAATGTTCCCGTCATCACTTTCGGCGGCGAGTTCAAGGGCTGTATAAAGCCGTATTTCGACTACAAGGCAGGTATGGAGCAGGTCGTGCGTCATGTCATTGAACACCACGGCTGCCGTGACCTGCATTTTATGGCAGGCTTCAAGGACAATGTATTTTCAGAGGAGCGTATCGCTGTTTTCAAGGATGTTATAGCTGAACACGGCATACCGTTTGATGACAGTATGCTGAGCTACGGCGATTTCTGGTCACAGCCCACTATCGCCGCCACTGAAAAGCTTGTAGCGAGAGGCTCTCTGCCCGAAGCGATCATCTGTGCCAACGACTCGATGGCAGTAAATGTTTGTGCAGTGCTGATGAAGCACGGTTATCGCATCCCCGAGGATGTGATAGTAACGGGCTTTGACGGCATCGATGATGTACAGATCGCGCGCCCCACTATCACCACCTGCACCTGCAGCCATGCGATACTTGCCAATGAGATAGCCGATATGATAATCGACGGTCGTATCAACACCGAAAACGGCTTTGAGCACGCACTCATGCCCTCAATAGCACTAGCGCAATCCTGCGGCTGTGTTACTGAGGTGGGATTCGACCCGACTGAACATCTGGCAAAGCTTAACGACAGGTTCTTCCGCTATCAGGCGGATGAGCATAACCTGTTCCAGATGTCCGCAAACATCATCAACAGCAAAAATCTGAATGAGATATTCCAGATCATGGACAAGGCAGGCTTCTATGACACCACCTGTGTACTGCGACAGGAATGTATAGACGAGACTATCGACCCCCTGACTATACCCGAAGATATCGACGATGAATACAGATATCTGCTTTTTGATACAGACGCTCCGCGTCCATTTGAGCCTTACCGCTTCAAAAGCAGCGAGGTGTTCCCGGGTATAGAAAAGCTGATAGAAACAGGCGACCCGCTGTTCTTCACGTCGCTGAACTACCTTAATGTTCCGCAGGGCTTCCTGTGCTTGCATTATCACAACTACGACATCGACAATTACTACTCCATTCCGCAGACGCAGAATATCATGAACAACGCGATAGGCTGCTTCAGAAATATGCGATACCAGCAGTTTATGAGAGCGCGCATGGAGGAGATATACGCGCACGACCGTCTGACAGGTCTGTACAACCGTAACGCGCTCGTCAACTACTACGACGAGAACGAAGCAAAGCTGCGTTCGGGCAACAAGGATATCACATTCATCCTGTGCGACCTCGACCGCCTGAAATACACCAACGACACTTTCGGTCACTCAGAGGGCGACTATGCTCTGCGAGCTGTTGCGGACGCTCTCAGAGTTTCCGTTCCCGACAATGCTATGGTCGCAAGATGGGGCGGCGACGAGATGGTCGCTCTGGTGATCGGTGATTTTGACGAGGCTGAGATGCGCAAGAGCATCATCGCACACCTTGAAGAAGTTGCAGAGGGCAAGCCGTATGAGATCACCGCAAGCGTCGGCGTTGTCACAGTAAAGCCGAATGAGCTGATTTCGCTGGACGACATCACAAAGGCTTCCGACAAGCTGATGTACGAGGAAAAGCAGCGCAAGCGCAAAATGCGAACAACATGATACAAAAAAAGATCTGGGAAGAAATCACTTTCCAGATCTTTGTTTTTAGTTATTGAGCCTTGAATATTCTGCAATTATCCTGTCTGCCGCCACAGGAAGAGAATCGGCTGTTTCGCCGCTCATCTCAGCAAAGATGAAAGTGCGCTCTCCTGCCTCGGGTATGCTCTCCTGCTTGCCTGTGCAGTTTGCATAGATAAGCACGACTGCGCCCTTCATGCGCTCTGACGCTCTCTGTGCCGCTTCGAGGATGGCATCGCTCACTACGGGAGTGATAAGAAACAGCACAGCCGCATTTCCTACAGAATACTTATCCACAAGCTCAGGGAAATCCAAGACCGCCACATCATGCGGAAGCACCGACATGATGTCAAAAAACCTGCGGAAGCCTCCGCTGTCTGCTATATCACAGGTGATATCCGACAGCGCGCCTGTATCTGCAAACGCCTTTATTCCGGCGTTAACTGCTGACATCGCCACTGCCACCGCCGTTTCCGTCACCGCATCCGACTGGCGCATAACAGCAGACGGCGTTGCGTTGTAGCGTCCGAAATTGCACAGGATGACGCTTCGGCGGTCGTCCTGAGAATCGTACTGCTTTATCATAAGTTCATCCAGCTTTGCGGTAAGCTTCCAGTGGACGAGCTGCACTACATCGCCCTGCACATATTCGCGCACATGAGAAAAGTTCTCCTTTTCGCCCATCATGCGCTGCTCAGGCTCTGCGCCGCGCTCTCCGCCGAATACCAGCCCCAGCTTATCCAGCGTTATCTTCCTCGGCATAAATACCAGCTGCATCTCGATATCAAGCTTGCGAGATATGCGTATCAGCCTCAGCGGGTCATACACCGACAGCTTGCGTATCTTTGCAGAATAGGAGCCGCGATAGCGATGCATACACGGCACGAATATCCTCATGCGCTTGAGCGGCGCGACGGATGCATATATCTGCTTTCGCAGAAACAGACCCGTTTCAGAATCGGGAATGATGCAGTCAAGCTCAGCAGGCGCATACGGAAACAAAAAATTATTGCTTATCCTTACGGGCAGCTCAAACTGCTCGCACTTCTCGTACACTGCCCTTTTTTCGTCAAAGCCTATCCTCAGCATAAAAAGACTTATCACAGTCAGCACAAGCGCCACGACAGGATAAGCCGCTGCCACTATCAGCAGCACGGAGGTTATCCTGCTCTGATAAGCCACAGAGAATATCAGACAGCCAAGCAGGAACACCGCATAAGTCACTCTGTATCTGGTCACTTCAGCGACCTCTTACGGGCGGCGCAACGGACAGCAGCACATCCTGAAGCACGCTGTTTACCGTAAGCTTTTTCATGCGCATCTCCTGACGGAGCGTTATCCTGTGTGAGAACACGGGTACGATGAGCTGAGCGATATCCTCGGGCACAACATAGTCCCTGCCCATGATGTAGGCGAATGCACAGCTTGCTTTCATCAGCGCGATGGAAGCTCTCGGGCTTGCGCCAAGCTCTACCCCCGGATGCATACGCGTTGCGGAGGAAAGCTGCGCCACATAGCGACAAAGGCTCTCTGAGAAATTGACGCGCGTAACATCGTCAATGCAGTCCGCAAGCTGCTCCGCGGTCATTACAGGCTCGATATCATCCGCGGGATTGCCGCCCTGCCTGTCCATGATGATGCGCGCTTCTTCTTCGATAGTGGGATAGCCCATGCTTATGCGTATCTGGAAGCGGTCAAGCTGCGCTTCGGGAAGAGGGAACGTTCCGACGTAACCTTGAGAGTTCTGCGTTGCGATAACGATAAACGGCGACGGAAGCTCATGCACCACGCCGTCTACTGTTACGCGCTTCTCCTCCATCGCCTCCAGCAGCGCGGACTGCGTTTTCGGAGAGGTACGGTTGACCTCATCCGCGAGCAGGATATTTGTCATAACAAGACCCGAACGATACTCAAAGCGGTTCTCGTCCTTGTTGAACATCGTGAAACCTGTGATATCGGAAGCCATAACATCAGGCGTGAACTGCGCCCTGCGGAAGCCCAGTCCCGTTGCCTTTCCGAGCGCCATAGCAAGGGTGGTCTTGCCCACTCCCGGGACGTCCTCTATGAGGATGTGTCCCTGCGACAGCAGTGCGGTAAGCAGCATCACAACTGCGTTGTCCTTGCCCTTTATGACCTTGCCTATCTCTGCGGCAAGGCGCGCGATAAGCCGCTGGTTATCTTCCATGTATGACATTTTTATCGTCCTTTCTCAAAATATTACACCCGAGCCTATTTATTTCCATTCATTTTCATTACTGCCTGTTTCATAGGACAAGGAAGTCAAATGCGGATAGTCGGCAGGGTCTTTTGCATATTTTTTGCCCCATGCCTGTGCAGGCACGGATAATATCGCCTCAAACTCCATTCCCCAGACCTTGTTCATTTTTCCGCTTTTTACTTTTTCATAATACTCCTCGCCGTTTGTTATAGCTGCACAGCGCGAATATAAAAATGTATCGTCAGAATGGTCGTACACCTTGCGCGCTTTCATAAAATTCTTTTTCGTGTCCAGCGCATACAGCAATTCCGCCATAATGTCGTCAAAAGAAAAGATCTCATCATCGCACTGCTGCGACAAATACAAAACCAAAGGCTCTGTTACCGCTGCATCGTCCCCTATCTTGTCCCAGTCGCAAATATCCATTATATTTGAAAAAAACTGCTGTTTAGTCACGATGGTACTTCCTTTCGGTTGAGATTTTAACGCAATAGCATATTATATTATAACATACATCACAGATTAAAACAACCACTTTTTCGGTATGTCGGTAAATTTAAGAATAAATACAGGTTAATTTTTTTACGCAAAAAATACAAGTTTCGCAATAAAAACCCTTGCAATTATTTCAATATGTGATAAAATATAATAAGGGGAATTGTGCCTTGCACAGAATAATATATTAAGGAGCGTAAACACTTGGACTTTATGACGTATATCTCAGACATATTCCAGAACTTCGTCCGTGTGGCTATGTCTATCACCGTTTTCGATGTCATCGACATCCTGCTGATGACATACCTCGTCTACATGATATTCAAGCTGATGAAAGAAACGCGTGCAGAGCAGCTTATGAAGGGTATCTTCGTGGTGCTGGTCATCTTCGTCGTGGTGCAGGTCTGCCAGCTGAAGGTAATGAGCTATCTGTTTGAGAACTTCCTGCAGGCAGGTATCATCGCTATCGTCGTAGTATTCCAGCCAGAACTTCGCCGCATCCTTGAAAGAGTGGGACGCGCAAAAGTCCCGCTGGGACTGGGCTTTGACCAGAACGACGGCGAGAGCAGCAAGGCGCGCGACGAGGCTATCGCGGGTATCGCGGAAGCGTGCGAGCGTCTGCAGATGACAAAAACAGGCGCACTGATCGTTGTAGAGCGTACCACCAAGATCGGTGATATCACTGAAAAGGCTACCGTCATCAACGCCGCACCTGAGCCTGATCTGTTCTGCAATCTGTTCTACAACAAGGCTCCGCTGCATGACGGCGCGATAGTTATCCGCGACAACAGGATATATGCCGCAGGCTGCTTCCTGCCCAACACCACCAAGGATCAGGCAAGCGAGCTTGGCTCACGACACAGGGCGGCTATCGGCATGAGCGAAAATGCAGACTCGCTCGTTATCGTAGTTTCGGAGGAAACAGGCACGATATCCGTTGCGGAAAACGGTCAGCTTACAAGAGGTCTGTCAAAGGAATCGCTGACAAGGATTCTGCAGAAAAAGATGCCTGAGGCTGTGACAAAGACAAAGAAGAGATCCAGAAAGCCTAAGCCCGAAGCGCAGAACACAGAGAATTAAGGGGGAGGCTGCAAATGAATCTTATCAAAAAGCTATTCAATAATCTTAAAGAAAATCTTAAAGGTATCCTGCTGGCATTCGGAATATCTATATTTGCGTGGTTCTTCGTATCCATTCAGATATTCCCTACCGTTCAGGAGAGCATAAACGGCATAGGCATCAAGATAACGCCTACCGAATATATGCAGCAGAACAATCTGCAGATCATCGACACCGAAGAAGCGACAGTGGACATCCGTATCGAGGGAAAACGATACGATATCACAGGACTGTCTGAGGATGAGTTTGAAGCCGTACCCGACCTCAGCTCCATCAAATCCGCTGGTACGTTCACTGTTCCGCTCACCGTAACACAGAAGCTTGGTGAGGACTGTGTGATAATACAGACTGAGCCTGATACCATCACACTGCAGATCGAGGAGATCGTTACAAGAGAATATAACATCACCGCAACAGCACCCAGCATCAGTCTGCCTGAGGGCTACTATGTTGACGAGATCACCGCAAATCCTCCTACCATCTCTATCACCGGCTCTGCATCAGTGCTGGACAAGATAAGCAAGATAGAGGCGCGTTCTTCGTTCTACGGCGCTATCAGCGAGTCGCACGAAACTCAGAGCGAGCTGTTCATCTATGGAAGCAACGGTGCAAGGATAGTCAATGACGATCTGATACTCAGCACCAACGCGGTATCTGTATACATCCCCATCTACAAGCAGAAGGAGCTGCCGCTCAAGTTTGCATTTGCAAATGTGCCTACAGGCTTCGATCTGAGCAGCCTGCAATATGAGATACTGCCCAAGTCCATTACCGTTGCCGCACCTGACGACTCCATTGATTACATCAGCGAGCTGGATATAGGTACTGTGGACATCTCCGACATAAAGCTCAATCAGCCCGTATACATTCCCATAGCGCTTCCCGAAGGCTACAAGAACCTCTCGGGCAACAACAACGCGCGCATCGTCTGGAACATCTCCGACTACGGCAAGCTTGACTTCTCTGTAAGCAATATAAACATCAAGAACGCACCCGAAAACTTCAACGTGGATCTGATAACAGAAGAGGTCGTTATCAGCGTTATGGGCCCCTCTGAGGAACTGAGCGAACTCAGCGGCACTGACTTCTTCATTGAAGCAGACCTGTTCGGTAAGATACAGCACAACGGCTCTCAGGATGTGTCTGTAACTATCCGCTCCAAAGGCACGAACCATAAATACTGGGTGACAGGAAACTACAAGGTCACTATCTACGCTGAAGAAATAATAACGGAAGAGGAATAATGGCACTCATCGTATCACAGATAAAAACAACACTTGACGAGGCAAAGGATAACGCAATAAGCAAGGCGTTATCCTTGCTTTGCGTAAGCAGAAAAGAGGTCAAAGCAGCGCGGCTGTACAAGACCTCGGTTGATGCGCGGCGCGATATCTGCTTCGTACACTCGGTATATGTCGAGCTTGAAAGCGCCGCAAAGGAGCAAAAGCTTGCGGCAAAGCTGCAGAACGTCCGCCTGCACGACAATGAGGAGCTGACTGTAAGCTTTGGCAGCGAAAAGCTTGACGGAGAGATATACATTGCAGGCTTCGGCCCGGCAGGAATGTTCTGTGCGCTGACCCTTTGCGAGTTCGGCTACAAGCCTGTCGTGCTGGAGCGCGGCGCGGCAATGGACGAGCGCATAAAAGCTGTCGAGGGCTACTGGAATGGCGGAAAGCTTGACAGCTCTACCAATGTTCAATTCGGAGAGGGCGGCGCAGGTACATTTTCCGATGGAAAGCTCACCACACGCATAGGCGACCCGTTATGCTCGCGCGTGCTGGAGCGACTGTGCGAATTCGGCGCGCCTGAGGAGATACTTACCAAGGCAAAGCCGCATATCGGCACAGACAAGCTGCGTGCAGTCGTAAAGAACCTGCGCAATAAAATAATCGAATACGGCGGCGAGGTGCGATTTCTCTCCCCTCTGGAGGAGCTCAGGCTGGACAGCGGACATATCTCTGAGATAACCGTAAACGGCGCACAGGAGCGCTGCGGTGCATTGGTGCTGGCAGTAGGACACTCGGCGCACGATACGTTCTCAATGCTGCTGAAGAATGGTGTGGAGCTTGTGCCTAAGCCGTTTTCTGTCGGCGCGAGGATAGAGCATCTGCAATCCGACATAAATGCAGCGCTCTACGGCAAGCACGCGGGGCATCCTGCCCTGCCGCCTGCTGAATATCAGCTCTCCTACCGCGAGGGCGAGCGCGGAGTATATACTTTCTGTATGTGTCCCGGGGGCTATGTTGTGGCATCCGCAAGCGGTGACGGGACTGTCGTCACAAACGGCATGAGCTATTTTAACCGCGCAGGCGACAACGCAAACAGCGCCGTGCTGGTTTCGGTAACACCTGAGGATTTCGGCACGCATCCGCTTGCAGGTGCAGAGTTCATACACCGCCTTGAACAACGCGCATATCAGCTTGGCAGTGGCAGCGGAAAGGCTCCTGCCATGCTGACAAGAGAGCTTATCACAGGCAGCAGTGCGCTGACCCTCGGCAGGGTCACACCGACTTATCCGCTCGGAGTAAACAGCGCCGACCTGCGTCAGCTGTTTCCTG
>SVMQ01000061.1 GCA_015067375.1 Oscillospiraceae bacterium
TTTTCGGCGCGGCAGGCGAGCGCGACGCGGCAAAGCGCCCGATGATGGGCGAGGCGGCAGCGCGCTGGGGCGACTACCTTATCATAAGCTCCGACAATCCCGCGCACGAGGACGCGCAGAGCATCATAGACGAAGTGAAGCAGGGCGTCCCCGAGGGCGTGCCGTATACCGAGGAGCCTGACCGCGAAAAGGCGCTGGCGTTTGCGTGCGATATGCTGCGTGAGGGCGATGTGCTCGCACTTTGCGGCAAGGGTCACGAGGACTATCAGATAATAGGCGGCGAGTATGTACACTTCGATGAAAAAGAGCTTGTAGAGCGATATCTTATAGAAAAGGGACTTATCTGAATGTTTACAGTAAATGAGATTTGTAACGCGGTCGGCGGACAGCTTTTCGGCAGCGGCGACGCTGTAGTCACGGGAGTTTCCACCGACACGCGCACGATAGAAAAGGGCTGTCTTTACGTTGCGGTAAAGGGCGAGCGCTTCGACGGCAACGACTTTATCGCGCAGGCGGCTGAAAATGGCGCGGCGGCTGTCATTTCGGACAGGGCGCAGGGCGCTGACGGCTACGCTGTGCCTGTGATACTCGTGCAGGATTCGCGTGCGGCGCAGCTTGCGCTTGCGAGGTATCACCGCAGCAGGTTTGACGTGAAGCTGTGCGGAGTTACGGGCAGCGTCGGCAAGACCTCCACAAAGGACATGATATACGCGGTGCTTTCCGCAGGCTGCAATACCCTCAAGACCGAGGGCAATTTCAACAACGACATCGGACTGCCCAAAACGCTCTTCCGACTTGACGACAGCTACAAGGCGGCGGTCATCGAGATGGGGATGTCCGACCTCGGTGAGATAAGCGTGCTGTCAAAGGCTGCTTGCCCCGATTGTGCGGTCATCACGAATATCGGCTACTGCCACATAGAAAACCTCAAAACGCGCGAGAATATCCTCAGGGCAAAGCTTGAGATACTCGACGGTGCAAAGGACGGCGCGCCGCTCATCATCAACGGCGATGACGAGTATCTTAAGACCGTGGAGATATCGGACAGGCGCGTGCTGCGCTACGGCTTTGGTGAAAGCTGTGACGTGCGCGCGGAGGATATCGTACACCTTGACGAGGGCGAGCGCTTTACGCTTATCGCGGACGGAAAGCGCTGCGACGCGCAGGTGCCTGTCAGCGGCGAGCATCATGTTGCCAACGCGCTTGCGGCTTTCTGCGTGGGACGTAGCTTCGGCATGAGCGCGGAGGATATCATCCCTGCATTCATGCGCTACGAGGCTTCGGGAATGCGCCAGAAAACGGAGCAGCACGACGGAGTTACATTCATCCTCGACTGCTACAACGCAAGCCCCACTTCGATGCAGTCCTCGCTGTCTGTGCTTGGCGGCGCAAAGGCTGAGGGCAGAAAGATTGCGGTGCTTGGCGATATGCTGGAGCTTGGCGAGATGTCACAGCAGCTGCACGCGATGGTGGCGGATTACGTTACGGCAAACGCGCAGGTGTGCTTCCTTTACGGAGAGGAGATGCGCGCTTGTGCTGACAGACTTCGCGCACAGGGCTTCGAGGTATACCACAGCACGGACAAGGCTGAGCTTTCCGCACAGCTTAAAGGCTTCATGCAAAAGGGCGATGTGCTGCTCTTCAAGGGCAGCCGCGGTATGCGCATGGAAGAGATAGCAGATTCCCTATAATTAAAGGATAACAGAGGAAAACATAATGATTTGGACAGGCGTTTTTGCGGCAGTCGCTGCATTTGCACTTACATGGATAGCAGGAATATGGTTCATCCCTTTCCTGCACAAGCTTAAATACGGACAGACCATTCTTGACATCGGCCCCAAGTGGCACAAGGAGAAGAAGCAGGGCACACCCACGATGGGCGGCATAATGTTCATCATCGCGGCATTCGTCAGCTTTCTGTGCGGCGTGATACTGTATCTCGCTTTCAGACCCGACAAGGGCGAGGCGCTGCTTGACAGCGTGACAAAGCTGGAGCTGCTGCGCTCCTCCGCTGGTATGATAATGGCGGTGATGTTCGGCTTTATGGGCTTCCTTGACGACTATATCAAGGTAAAGAAAAAGCAGAACGAGGGTCTGACCGTGATGCAGAAGATAATCATCCAGGTGCTTATCATCGCGGCTTATTTTGCAACGCTGTACCTCAGCGGAGATACGGATACCTCGATACTTATGCCGTGGGGCTATTCGCTCGACCTCGGCTTGCTGTACTATCCCTTTATGGGCGTGGTGGTGGTGTACCTTGCGAATGCGGTAAACCTCACTGACGGCATCGACGGACTTTGCTCCTCGGTGACGGTGATATACATGGCGGCGTTTGCGGTGATCTCGGGTATCGTAGGAATGTACGGTCACACGCTACTTGCGATGTGCGTTGCAGGCGGCTGCATCGGCTTTCTTATGTGGAACTTTCCGCCTGCAAAGGTGTTCATGGGCGATACAGGCTCGATGTTCCTCGGCGGCGCGGTGTGCGCTCTGGGAATCGGCTGCAACGCCGAGGTGCTGATGGTGATAGCGGCGCTCGTGTACATCCTCGAGGCGCTGTCGGTAGTCATTCAGGTCAGCGTATTCAAGATAACAAAGAAGATATACCACACAACAGAGGGCAAGCGCCTTTTCAAGATGACGCCTATCCATCATCACTTTGAGCTTAGCAAATGGAGCGAGGTCAAGATAGACTTCGTGTTCTCGTTCGTGGGTCTTGTGTGCGGTGCGATAGCCGTCGCGCTCGCGTTCGTGATGTTTGCTCGCTGAGTATAGAAACGGTGCGGTGTGAAGCCGCATGAAACGGAGGTACTATGTCTGCTTCAACAGCAAGAAAGCCTGCGGTGCAGCCTAAGAATGTACAGCAAAAAAAGGCTGTACCAAAAAAAGCTCCACCCAAAAAGGCTCAGCCGAAAAAGATAAAGCCCAAAAAGGAAAAGAAGCAGCGCATTGGCTTCTTCTACGGCAAGGGCAGGATAGATATGCCGATGCTGGTCATCACGCTGGTGCTGCTGACCATCGGTATCACGATGATGTTCTCCGCGAGCCATGCGCTGTCCTACCGTGACAACGACGGTGACTCCTACGGCTACGCAAAGAGCCAGATGATATTCGCGGCTGTCGGGCTGGTGCTTATGTTCGTTATCAGCTTCGCAAACTATCAGAAGCTGCGCGATGAGATAAAGATAAGGATGTTCGGCAAGGATATCTCGTTCACGCTGGCGCATCTCGCGCTGCTGCTGGGACTGGTGCTGATGTTCCTTATATTCCCGTTCGGTCTGAGTAACTACGAGGGCGGCCCGCGCCGCTGGCTGCCGCTGTTCGGCAGAACGTTCCAGCCGTCGGACGTGCTTAAATTCGCGCTCATCATCTATTTCGCATATTACATCTCAAAGAACTACAAAAAGATGCGCTATACCTATGTGGGACTTGTAAAGCCTGCCATCCTGCTTGCGTTGGTGGCATGGCTGATGTACGAGCAGCCGCATCTTTCGGGTCTTGTCATCATGCTTGGTATCTGCGGCGTAATGCTGATTATCGGCGGCGTTAATATGACGACGGTATTGATCGCTGGCGCGCTCGGAGTTGCGATACTGTTCATCGCATTCAGCGGAAGTGAGTTCACATACTTTGCTGACCGCTTCGCCTATATGGGCGACCCGATGGCGGATATCGACAACAAGACCTATCAGAACTATCAGGCGATACTCGCGATAGGCTCGGGCGGTCTGTGGGGCGTCGGCTTCGGCAATTCCGCACAGAAATATTACTACCTGCCTGACGCGGAGAACGACTTCGTTTTCGCCATCCTCTGTGAGGAGTTCGGATTTGTGGGCGGTGCGCTGGTCATCATCCTGTTCCTTATCTTCCTGCTGAGAGGCTTCTATATCGCGCGCAGATCCGAGGATCGCTTCGGTATGCTGCTGGCGACGGGCATCTCGCTTCAGGTAGGCGTGCAGGCGATGCTGAATATCGGCGTTAACGTTTCCTGCGTCCCGAATACGGGTATCTCGCTGCCATTCTTCAGCTACGGCGGCACGGCGCTGGTAATCCAGCTTGCCGAGGTCGGACTGCTGCTGTCGGTGTCAAGAAAATCAAAACTGGATTAGGACGGTAAATTATATGAAAGCTGTTTTTGCCGCAGGAGGTACTGCGGGACATATCAACCCTGCACTTGCTATTGCAGATAAGATGAAGTCGCTGTTTCCCGAGACCGAGATACTTTTCATCGGCACGCCCTCAGGTATGGAGGCGCGTCTGGTCGCTAAGGCAGGCTATGAATTCCGCGCCGTTGAGATGGCAGGATTTCAGAGGAGCCTGTCCGTCAAGAGCATCATGAAGAATGCTAAGGCGATGTACTACTACTGTGTTTCAGCGAAGATGCAGGTGCGCAGGATACTGAAAGAATTTCAGCCCGATATCGTTATCGGTACGGGCGGCTATGTAACGGGTACAGTGCTGAGTCAGGCAGTGGCGCTCAAGATAAAGACCGTGACTCATGAGAGCAACTCCTACCCGGGCATGGCGACAAAGATGCTTGCGAAAAAGGCGGACAAGGTGCTGCTTGCTACCGAGGACGCAAAGAAGCACCTCAGCTGCACCGACCGCTGCATAGTGACAGGAAATCCGCTTCGCACCAACATCCAGATAGAGGAGCGCAAAGCGGCGCGCGAGCGCCTTGGTCTGCCCGAGGGCTTTACCGTGCTGTCATTCGGCGGAAGCCTCGGCGCAAACCGCATAACCGACGCGGTAGCGGCGCTTATCGCATGGGAGGGCAAGCAGGGCGGCATAAACCACATACATTCCTACGGCGGCAACGGCAGGGAGCGCTTTTATTCCGCGCTTGCCGAGTGCGGCGCACAGGAGGACAAGACCCGTCATATCTTCCGCGACTATATCGACAATATGTACACCTGCATCTGCGCGGCTGACCTCATCATTTCGCGTGCAGGCGCTATGACCATCACGGAGCTTACCGCGATAGGCAGACCCGCGATACTCGTGCCGTATCCCAACGCGGCGGAAAACCACCAGTATTACAACGCGCTTACATTGAGCAATGCGGGCGCGGCAGTCATCGTGGAGGATAAGGAGCTGACAAAGGAGCTGCTCGTGCAGGAGGTATCCGAGCTGTACGCTGACCGTGCAAGGCTCACGCAGATGGAGCAGAATGCAAAAAATTCCGCGAAGAACAATGCCGCGGATGTTATCATGAGCGAGATAATCGACCTGCTCGGCGAGGAGCGCTTCACTAAATAACTTATACGCACCTAAGCACCAAATACCTGCTTTGGCATAATATGCAATATGACACGCAATATGCCAAAGGAGTTGATATTATGGACAGTCGTCAGAAGCTTGTGATAAGCGGAGGGCGCAGGATAGAGGGCGAGCTTGCCGTGCAGGGCGCAAAGAACAGCGTACTGGTGCTGCTGTCGGCGGCGGTGCTGGCTCACGGCGAGAGCATACTACATAATTGTCCGCAGCTGACGGATGTGGATGCCGCGTGCAGGATATTGTCCTGCCTCGGGTGCAGATGCGTGCGCAGCGGCGGCACTATCTGTGTGGACGCGTCAACGGCGGCAGGCTTCGAGATACCTGAGAGCCTTATGCGCGAGATGCGCTCCTCGATAATGTTTCTGGGGTCGGTGCTTGGACGGACGGGCAGATGCAGGCTCAGCTTCCCGGGGGGATGCGAGCTTGGCGCGCGGCCTATCGACCTGCATCTTGCGGCGCTCCGTCAGATGGGCGCGGAGATAACCGAGCAGCACGGGTATATCGAATGTACGGCGGCTTCGGGATTGCACGGGGCGCGGATAACATTGTCCTTTCCGTCGGTCGGCGCAACGGAGAATATCCTGCTTGCGGCGGTGACGGCTGACGGCACTACCGAGATACACAATGCGGCGCGCGAGCCTGAGATATGCGACCTTGCGGCGTTTCTCGTGAAATGCGGAGCAAGGATAAGCGGCGCAGGCGGCAGCGTCATTACGATAGAGGGCGTTGAGCGGCTGTACCCTGCGGAGCATAGCGTCATGCCCGACAGGATAGTCGCAGGGACATATCTGTGCTGTGCCGCGGCAACAGGCGGAGAGCTTATACTCAGCCGCTGCAAAAGCGAGGATATGACCGCGTTTCTCGCGGTGCTTGAGAGCATGGGCTGCCGCGCGTATTCCTACGGCGACGGCAAGCTGTACTTCGATGCGCAGCGCAGACTTACAGCACCGCCCACGATACGCACCATGCCGTACCCCGGTTTCCCGACGGATATACAGGCGCCGATAATGGCTGTGACGACACTGGCGCGCGGCACTTCGGTGTTCGTTGAAACGATATTCGACAACCGCTACCGCCATGTGCCTGAGCTGGTAAGACTGGGCGCTTCCATAAAGGCGGAGGGCAGGGTCGCGGTAGTCGAGGGCGTAAGGTCGCTCAGCGGCGCTAAGGTACACGCGGCGGAGCTTCGCGGCGGCGCGGCGCTTGTAACGGCGGCGCTTGCGGCGGAGGGTACTTCGGAGATAAGCGGAGTGTGCTACATCGACCGCGGCTATGACAGTATAGAGAACGTGCTGCGCTCAGTCGGCGCAGATATAAAGAGAGTTACAGAGAAATAAAGAACTGAGGAAGTGAAAACGTATGGCAAAGAAAAAGGCAGCGCCGAAAAAGGGCGTAAAGAAGCCCGTGCAGAACGTTCAGCGCAGACCTGTTCAGCAGTCCGCGCAGTCCGCGCCTGCAAACAGTGCGGCGAAAAGACCTGCAGGCATACAGCCGAAAAAGGCGGCAAAGCCTGCTGCAAAAAAGCCTGTCGCACGCAGGACAAAGCAGAAGCAGCCGTCCGCACCGAAGCAGGAGGCTCAGCAGAGCAGAACACCGCTGCTGCAGCGCAGTCCGATGACCTCTGCCGCAAAAAAGCAGACCACCGCCGCCATGAAAAAGCGCGGCAAGAAAAAGGCGAAGCGCGGCAGCAGAGGCGGCAACTACAGCCTGTATTATATCTTTGCCGCAGTGGTGCTGATAATAGTGTTCATCATCCTTGCGAACACAGTGCTGTTTGACTGCACCGCCATCGAGGTCGAGGGCAACACGACATACGACTCCGAAAAGATAGCCGAGATATCGGGCATCTCGC
This sequence comes from Oscillospiraceae bacterium, assembly GCA_015067375.1. GTDB lineage: Bacteria > Bacillota > Clostridia > Oscillospirales > Ruminococcaceae > CAG-115. The sequence continues at coordinate 7,133 of SVMQ01000061.1, forward strand.
TCGGTGACAACCTGATGAAGGCTGACCTTGAAGCGGCGGAGCAGAGCATCGTAACCACCTTTCCTTATATAGATATGGCGGAAGTCAAGCGAGTATCACCGACAAAGATAAAAATAACCATCACCGAAGCGGAAAAATGGTACTGTATGCGCTACGGAAGCAGGTCTTATATCATCTCGCGCCGCGGAAAGATAGTAGAGCAGGGCGTGGATGCGTCGCTGCCCGTGGTGATAGGCTATGAGCCGTCCTCGCCCGAGGTAGGCGGTATGCTGACCTCCGGCGTTGAGGGCAAGACAAACATCCCTTCGACCATACTGAAAGCTGCGGAAGAAGCAGGCGTGAGCAATATCACGACGCTGAACATCACAGACCGTTTCGAGATAGAGATGGTAGTAGACGGACGCATCACGATGAGGCTCGGAAATACCACCGAGCTTGAAAGCAAGATGAACATCGCCAAGGAATTTGCCGAAAACATCGTCGGTGAGACCGAGTCGGTGACGATAGACATCAGAAATCCCGAAAAGGTGCCCAAACGCGACAGCAATGTCATAGATAATCCCGTTGTCGTGCCTGTAGCGCCCGAAAGCTCCACCGCCGAAAGCACCGCTGAGGCGACTGCAGAAGCGCAGACGCAGGAATAACAGCCCACTCGGAAGCTAAAAGATCGGATATACAGAAATTTCTTTAAAAAACAGTTGCATTTTATTTTTAAATCTGCTATAATTAAGAGTAGTGTATTTTATAAAGAAAAGTACGGAGGTAAAAATAATGGCATTTGAAATAGATAAGCTTGATGACGATTTTGAAGTAGACGAGTTTGAGGACGCCACCAAAATAATGGTCATCGGTGTCGGTGGCGGCGGCGGAAACGCTGTTGACCACATGGTAGAGATGGGCATGACCAATATCGACTATGTCGTGGCTAATACCGATGTAAAGGCTCTCCGCTCCAAGGACGGCAGCAAGATGAAGCGTATGCAGATCGGCAAGAAGCGCACACGCGGTCAGGGTGCAGGCAATAATCCTGCAGTAGGTCAGGAGTCCGCTGAGGAGAACCATGACGAGCTGAGCGCTGTAATGGATAAGGTGTCCATGGTGTTCGTTGCTGCAGGTATGGGCGGCGGCACAGGTACAGGCGCTGCTCCCGTTGTTGCATCCATCGCCAAGGAGAGGAATATCCTCACTGTCGGCGTTGTTACAAAGCCTTTCGCATGGGAGGGCAAGGAGAAGATGATACAGGCGTGCAAGGGCATCGACGAGATGCAGAAGTACGTTGACGCGCTCATCGTTATCCCCAACGAGAAGGTCAAGGAGATCTCCAACAGCAAGCTGACCATGCTTGACGCATTCAAGGCAGTTGACGGTGTACTGTATAAGGCTGTACGCGGTATCTCCGATCTTGTTACAGGCGTTGGCTTCATGAACGTTGACTTCGCTGACGTTACTATGGCGCTCAAGGATTCGGGCATCGCACACATGGCTATGGGTAAGGGCAAGGGCGACGCAAAGATACAGCAGGCTCTCGATGAGGTGCTGCACAGCCCGCTGCTCGAAACATCCATCTCGGGTGCGCGCAGGGTGCTGCTTAACGTGAGCATCCCCACATCCTGCACACTGGATGATTTCGACACCATCTCCGCTGAGATAACCAAGAACGCCGCTCCCAACGCAAGGGTAAAGGCAGGTATCATGTTCGACGATACTCTCGAGGACGATGAGATGTCCATCATCGCTATCGCAACAGACTTCGGAGATGTTGCTCCCTCGGCTGTCATCCCCACATCCGTTACGATAGACGACAGGGCTATCACCGCCGCCACATCCTCCATGTCCCGTAACATCGGTGAAGAGGATACAAGCGATATCGACGCGCTGCTCAGCATACTTAACAGCTCTAAGTGACATAACCATAAGATTCCGCCGAATTACGGCGGAATTTTTGTCCGAATGGGATAGATGCAGATATTCAACTTAATTCAATTTTTGTCGCATAAGTATCTAATGCGAATTAAAGCGTAAAAACAGTTTTAGCGTATAACATATATAAATCTGTTGATTTTTAAATAATATTTGTTGAAAATCATAAAGTTGCATAAAACACTTGAATTTTTCCGCGCTTTGAGATACAATATTAATATAGGCGCACTATGCGTGTTTATATTTGGGCGGTATAAAAATATACATCCGCCATTTACATATCAGGAGGGATATTTATGTTAAAAACAGTGAGAAAGCTGTTTGCTGTCGCATTGGCGATGGCTATGATGGTAGTACTTTCCGCGACTTCTTTTGCTGATCTTGTATCAGTACCAAGATATGCGGATGTTGACGGCGAGGTCGTCGACGGAGTTATCGGTGCTGACGGCAGCATGAGCGTTGTTGTTGAGGTCACTGAGGGAGATAATGCTTCCAAGTCCATCAACTACTATCTCAAGGGCGCTGCTCTTGACGGCGAGTTCTGGAATCGCTCGGATGCTTATGTTGAGGTCGATCTGACGCTGGAAACAGAAAGCTCCACAGTATTTGCGATACTTCCTGCGTTTGCAGAGAACTGGAAGTGGGTAAACCCTTCTGTTTGGGGTACTATGCTGAAGTATGGTCAGACAGTTACCATCAGAGAGCCTCTGTCTACTTATTACACATCCTTTAAGACCGCAAAGCCTATGCTTATCCGTATTCAGATAGGCTCCAATTCTA
>SVMQ01000062.1 GCA_015067375.1 Oscillospiraceae bacterium
CGGTAGCGTAATACTCTTTAACCCCGAGCCGTAAAAAGCACTATGTCCCAACTCCACCAGATATTTAGGAAGTTCTACCTCGGTCAACGAAATGCATCCATAAAAAGCTTCAGATGAAATACTGGTAACAGTATCAGGTATACTTATTTCCGATAATGATGTACAGCCCCTAAAAAGCTGATGGATTATACTTTTTGTACCATCATTGATATATACCGCTTTAAGATGCTCCGCACTCATTATAGGAGTGCGCAACGCCGATGGTATATTGATATATTGCAGATATTCGGTATTTACATCTAATTCTGCTACTGTATCAGGAAGAATGAGTTCTGTTATCATATCAGCGGTTAAACTTACCTCGATCACAGGCAAACCACCTATCTCATCAGGTATACGTATAGTTGTGGAAGTACCGATATAATCTGTGACATTTACACCGCTACCATTATTTGAATATACGAAATCAGAAGCAGGAGTAACCTCTACCTCGGGCAAAAACGCGAACATTTTCTCATAGTTCTTTGTTGCTTTATCGGGTTCTCCTAACATCTCTTCCAAGGAAGGTATGTCATCATCAACGGCATCTTGAAGTGAATTGCCGCTGTCTGGTTTTACAGCATCATCGATCTTGTCAGCACCTTGTTCTACGATCGACTCTAGATCATTGTCTGAAATCGAATCAATAACAGCGTCAATGTCGTTCTCATCAATATCATCGATACTTTTCTCAGAACCGCACGCGGTCAAAGTTGTAGTCAAACACACCAACGCCAATGCTAATGTAAGTTTCTTTTTCATTGTTTTCTCCTTTATTATTTCAAAATAATATATCAATCTCGCCATAACAAATTATACCACACCAAGCTCTAAAAGTCAACAGTTTGTGTGCAAATAAAACACAAACTGAAATCCGCTATATGATAAACTGAATAATATACAAGGAGGCGGTAACATGGTACATTTCGGACAACGACTAAAGGAGCTGCGGTTACAGGCGGGTCTTACACAGAAGCAGCTTGCAGACAGGATATGGGTATCAAAGGCGGCTATAGGCAACTATGAACTATCCGACAGGAAACCCTCCCCTGAGATAATCGTAAAGCTGGCAAAGGTGTTCCATGTATCCACCGATTATATGTTGGGCATCGACGAAAAGGAGCATATCATCGATGTGTCAGGACTGACAGACGAGGAGATAGCCGCAGTACAGAACTTAGTTGACCTCATGAAGAAAAACAGGGACTTCAACAACTGAAAACGTTGAAGTCCCATTGTATTATATCGAAATATTATTTATACCGCGCCCCGAAAAACCATTGACAAAACGCGCAAATTATAATAAAATAAAAATGTATTTTAATAACACGAAAGGACACAACAAAAATGGCAAAGCTTAACGAAAACTTTTTCAACCTGAAAAAGAACTACCTTTTCATTGATATCGCAAAGAGGATAAAGGCGTACACTGCCGAGCATCCCGATGCAAAGCTCATAAGAATGGGCATCGGCGACGTTACACAGCCGCTTGCTCCCGTAGTCGTTGAGGCTATGGAAAAGGCTTGCCGCGAGATGGGCGTAAAGGAAACATTCCGCGGTTATGAGGACAGCGGTGCAGGCTACGACTTCCTGCGCGAGGCTGTTTCCAACTACTACAAGAGCTTCGGCGCTGACGTGCCTGCAGGCGAGATTCACATCTCCGACGGCGCTAAGAGCGACTGTGGCAACATCATCGACATCTTTGGCGAGGGCAACGTCGTACTGGTAACAGACCCTGCTTACCCCGTATACGTTGACTCCAACGTAATGAGCGGAAACTCTGTTGTTTATGCAGACTCCAACGAGGAGAACGGCTTTGCCGCTATGCCTCCCAAGGATATCAAGGCAGACCTCATCTACCTCTGCTCTCCCAACAACCCCACAGGCTCTGTATATACCAAGGCTCAGCTCAAGGAGTGGGTAGACTACGCTCTGTCCAACGATGCAGTTATCATCTTTGACGCCGCTTACGAGGCATTCATCACCGACGCTGATCTCCCCAGAAGCATCTACCAGATCGAGGGTGCAAGAAAGTGCGCTATCGAGATCTGCTCCCTGTCCAAGACAGCAGGCTTTACAGGCACACGCTGCGGCTATACTGTAGTTCCCAATGACATCATCCAGAAGAACAGCAAGGGCGAGGATGTAGTTCTTGCAGACCTCTGGAACAGACGTCAGGGCAGCAAGTTCAACGGTGTTTCCTACCCTGTTCAGCGCGGTGCAGAGGCTGTGTTCACAGCAGAGGGTCAGAAGCAGACAAAGGCTACCATCGCATACTATCAGGAGAATGCACGCATGATCGCGGCTACCTGCGACGAGCTTGGCATCAAGTACACAGGCGGCATCAACTCTCCCTATATCTGGCTCAAGTGTCCCAACGGCATGGGCAGCTGGGATTTCTTCGATTACCTGCTCAACGAGATACAGGTAGTAGGTACTCCAGGCGCAGGCTTCGGCAAGAACGGCGACGGCTGGTTCAGACTCACCGCATTCGGCACTCACGAGGCTACCGCAGAGGCAATGGAAAGACTTAAGGGTCTTATCAAGTAAGCGATCAATACAAAAGCCGCCCGTTTGGGCGGCTTTTGCTATAACAAACGGCTGTGCAAATAAGCACAGCCGTTTTTGGTTATCCGTTTATTGCGGTGTAAAGCTCGTCAATGTTATCGTAGCTGTATGTCTTGCCCTTGTAGGAGGCGGAGGTAAGGCTAGAGCAAAAAGCGAAAGCCCAATCGCCTATAGAAATAACACTGTCGGGGATGGTTATGCTTGTAAGACTAGAGCATCCAGAGAAAGCGGCATCGCCGATAGAAGTAACGTTGTTCGGGATGGTTATGCTTGTAAGACCAGAGCAATCCTCAAAAGCGGATTCGCCGATAGATGTAACGCTGTCAGGAATGGTTATGCTTGTAAGACTAGAGCACATGACAAAAGCGGATTCGCCGATAGATGTAACGCTGTCGGGGATGGTTATACTTATGAGATTACGGCAGTTATAAAAAACGGCATCGCTGATAAAAGTATTACCGTCGGGGATAGCGATGCTTGTAATGCTATCGCAGGCAGCGAAAGCATTATTGCCGATAGACGTTACGCTATCGGGGATGATTATGCTTGTGAGGCTTTCGCAGCCAGCAAAAGCCAAATTGCCGATAGACGTTACGCTATCGGGGATGGTTATGCTTGTGAGGCTAGTGCAATGATAAAAAGCGGAATCGCCGATAGAAGTAACACTATCGGGGATGGTTATGCTTGTAAGGCTAGTGAAATTATCAAAAGCGGAATCGCCGATAGAAGTAACGCTATCAGGGATGGTTATGCTTGTAAGGCTTACGCACCACATAAAAGCCCTGTCGCCAATAGAAACAACTCCGTCAGGGATAACCACATCACCGCCATCGCCATTGTATTTGGTCAGTACGCCATCCTCGACCACGAAAATGCCGTCGTCCATGTTCAACAGCTCTTTCGGCTCTTCCTGCTCCTCGATCGGCGCGGTAGTAGTTTCGGTCGTGATTTCAACCGTTGATGCGCCGCTGTTGTTTTCAGTAATACTGTCAGACTCTGATGCGCTTGTTTTGGCTTCAAGCTGCTCCTGCAGGCTGTCATTCTGCTCCTGCAACTCGTTTATCTGCTCCTGCAGCTTTTCGTAATCGGAATTGTCCGAGCAACCCGTAAGTGCGCTCATCGCAACAGCTGCCGCCATAAGCAAAGCTAATCTCCTTTTCATTGATGTTACCTCTCATTCTGTCATTTTTATCAAACGCTTATTTCAGCATCTCCAGAATCTGCTCCTTGGGTCTTAAGCCTACAGCCGCATTGACTATCTTGCCGCCGCGGAATACAAGCAGCATCGGAATGCTGCTCACCCCGTACTGCATAGACAGCTCGGGCTGCTCGTCAACATTCACCTTGCCGACGATGATATTGTCCTGCTCCTGTGCGATCTCCGCAATTATTGGTGAGAGCATCATGCAGGGCGCGCACCAGCTTGCCCAGAAATCCACCAGTACCGTCTTGTCCGACTTCAATACCTCCTGCTCGAAATTCTCTGCGGTCAATGTTATTTCAGCCATGTTCTTTACTCCTTTTCCAGTGATTTGTAGTACAGCAGGCAGTGACAGAAGCCCTCAAACTCAGGGTCGGCTATCTGCTCTCTGAACTCCTTGCACATACATTTGTTTTCTTCCGTGTGTTCCAGACGACAGGGGCAATATCCGCCCGAGCGCTTTAGCCCCTCGCGAAGCATTTTCACTACCTCTGCGTCAGGATTGAGCGTTACTTTCATATCTCACCCTCCCGTAAAGATGAATATCCTTGTGCTTTTATAATATCATATTTTCTCCGTCGTGTCTATAAATTATCATAAAATTCATTGGTCAATTCTTATAAAAATATCATTAAAATCTCGGCAGGTCGCGCTCATTAATTTGCTGACTTTGTATTGACTAAGTCGATGGTTTGTTGTATAATTATTATATATAGTTTTTTGGAGGTCAATAACATGAAGGTATTAAAACGCATCGCAAGGCTTGCTGCAACGCTGCTGCTTGCGATGTCAGTAGCAACGTCTGCCGTGTCAGTGGGTGCTCAGGCTGCCACCAGTGCCACAGCAAGTGTCGCACAGCCAAAAGCAAGCACAAAAACAGGTACATACCAATACAATATTTCAGTATCCCTGACGTGCGACACAAAGGGCGCAACGATATATTATACTACCGATGGCTCTTATCCTACCATTGAGAGCAATGTATACACAGGCTCTATCCGCATCAAGGGCGAGGCAGGAAAAAGCGTCACGACCATACTCCGTGCAGTTGCAATAAAAACAGGCTATGAACCCAGCGAGATCACTGAAGCTATCTACACGATAGAGATACCCGAAGAGCCTGTTATCGAGTATATGGAGATCACAAGCAATCCTACAAAGACCCGCTACAACAAGGGTGACGAGCTGAGCCTTTCAGGAGGCAAGATAGTAGTAAGCTACTCTGATGGCACATACGTTACTCTCAACATGAAGAAGAGCATGATCTCAGGCTTCAACACAAACACGGCAGGTCAGAAAAAGGTCACTGTGACCTATGGCGGATATACAGACACCTTTACTATAACGGTTGTCAGCAGTTCAGGTCAGTCCAACACAAATATCAACAAAGACTACGACGATGACGATATCATAACCGAGGACACTGTAAATCCCAGGATCTCAGGCACAGCGATCAAGGGCTGGGGCAACATCGAGAATGCCCTTTCTCAGATAGAGGAGGGCAACAGCACAGTCATCGTGCTGAATGAATCTCCATCCGTACCCGCGGATGTTATCAGAGCGGCAGCAAAGAATACGCTTGATCTTACATTCACTGTAACAGAGGATATCCAGTGGAATCTGAACACCGCCGAGATCAGCACCAAAACGGTCCCCTCGATAGGTCTCGGAATAAGGACCAATGCGATATCAACACTGGAAACACCCATAAGAGAAATGGGTGGAAAAGAGGCATTCAGACTCCACGTCAACAGCGACAACAAGCTTGGCGCATCCCTGTGCATCGATCTGGACAAAAAATACGGCGACACCTACGCAAGCCTGTTCAGATATGATCACGACACTGACAAGCTGGTGCTTGTAGATACACAGCGGACCACCGCAACAGGCTTCGTAACACTCGTTCCCGACGAAAGCGGAGATTACATCATAATCGCCGATCAGGAGACCAAGATCATCGGCGATCTTGACAACAATATGCGCGTAAACGCGTTCGATGCGGCTATGCTTCTTCGTATGATCGTAAACGGTACAGAAGCAACCAGAAAGACCGACTTTGACAAGAATGGTGTTATCAATGCGCTTGATGTTTCAAAGATGCTGAGATATATCGTTAATCATTAACATAAAGACCGCGCGGAACTGACCGCGCGGTCTTGTTTTTTCAATAGCTCAATAGCACCTTTTGCAGGCGACATATCCATGCTCCGTCGCTTCTGTCAGCGACATTGCCTCATAGGACTTCATACCCGAACAGTCCGACTTTCTGTGATACTTGCCCGATGAGCTGACATACACTGTGTTATTTACGGTAGTGACAACAGTCGTCGCCGCCGATATCGACGACTTCTCAGGCGGTGTTTCACTTACGGCAGCGCCGCTTGTCTGATTGCAAACGATACAGTCGATCAATATCATCTGCGAATCGGATATTTCCTTGATAGTACCGTTTACCTCAACAGGCTCGCCTATCGTCAGTCCCTCCAGATCAGTCAGAACAGTAATATCCGAACCATATCGGAACACTGTCATTCCGCTCTCCTCTTTGACAGGTTCAGCGGTAAAAGTTACAAATATTCCTCCCTTATCGGCAGAGCTTTCAGGCGCGTCTACCTCCTCAGAAACAGACTCTCTATACATTACCTGCTGGCAATCGATGGTCATGGAGCCGCTCTCATCATCTGATGCCGCGCCTAGCATTGCGCCACATAACACCATCGCACAAGTTCCGCCTGCAATAAAACGCTTGTGTATCTTCTCCATCATCCGCACCGCCTGTTGTTACTCTTGTCTAATTATACCCTACACCGGATAAAATGTCAACATCCACCGAAATATATCGGAAAATGCAGGATAGGTCAAAATATGTTGTGCTGTTTAACATAAAACCATATACGATCATCGTACAAATTCACAAAAAACTCGATCTATGTTGCAAAATTATAAATATGGTGCTATAATTAAAAAGGTAGTTATTATGGATGATGGTAAGGTGATATATATGAAAATATTGAACAGATTGAAACGCACTCGCGGCTTTACACTTGTTGAACTAGTCGTTGTGGTGGCTATAATAGGTGTGCTTGCCGCCTTGCTGATACCCACTCTCGCAAGCCATATTGACAACTCACACGAAACTTCCTGCATGATGGACTGCCGACACTTTATCACCGCCGCGCAGAACTCCATCACAAAGCGTTATACCGAGAACACGCTGCGGGAGGTGACTGCCAATGCTGCTGCGGATCCGACCGCATTCATCATAGAATGCTTCGTGTTGGCAGAGCTGGATGAAAACGGCGCTATACCACCAAAATATCACGCACAAATGACTATCACCAGCGGGGGAGATATCACAAACGCCATCTTCACAAACGGCGTGTATACCATAACCTATGACAACGGAAGCTATACCGCTGAGCGCGGTTCACTTATAGACAGCTCCTCGCTGACTGTGATCTGATATATCAACGCACTCTGAAAAACAGGGTGCGTTTTTTGCTAAGTCTCACAGCAAGGTCTGCATAAAAAAACCTCTTGATTATTTCACTGCACTGTGTTATACTGTTTTTGTCACATAATATCGAATAAAGGAGTATTGATATGAAAAAAAGACTGTTATCCGTCTGCCTTGCAGCACTGCTTCTTACCTCATGTTCAAAAGTTCAAAGCAAGCCCGTAGACTCATCCATACCCGAAATATCTGCCGACGCCGTGCAGAGTACCACTTCCGCAACAACGACTAGCACGACCGCGACAACTACTGCTGAGCCTACCGAGGAAGCCGCTCCGCCCGAGCCTGAAATAACCTCCGTAAATATCGTGTGCGCAGGCGATAACCTCATACATGCCAATATATACAGACAGGCCAACGAGCGTGCAGGCGGCGACGGCTACGATTTCAGCTATCCATATCAGTATGTCAAGCACTACATAGAGGAAGCCGACCTTGCGATACTCAATCAGGAAACGATAATCACCGACGAGTTTGAGCCATCCACCTACCCCTGCTTCTGCACGCCTGAGGAAATGGGTCACGAGGTCATCGAAATGGGCTTTGACGCTATTTCGATAGGCAACAATCACATTCTCGACAAGGGCGAGGCGGGAATGCTTGCTACACTGGATTTCTGGAGTACAAACTACCCTGATATCCCCGTCTACGGTGGCTACAAAAACACAGAGGACATGAACAACCTCCGCGCGCTTGAAGTAAACGGAATCAAGTTCGGTTTCCTCAGTTATATGGAGCACACTAACGGCCTGTCGCTTCCTGCCGGCTCCGAGTGCGAGCTTGTGTACCTCAGCGAGCTTGAGCTTATCGAGCAGCAGATAAAGGCTGCCAAAGAGGTATGCGACTGCGTTATCATCAGTCCGCATTTCGGCGTTGAAACGACTAACGTAGTATCGGACAACCAGTACTACCTCGCACAGCTCTTCGCTGACTGGGGCGCTGATATCATAGTAGGCACCCAACCGCACACCATCCAGACTATGGAGTACCTTGAAAAGGCTGACGGCGGTCAGGCATTCGTATTCTACTGCCTCGGCAACTTCCTGTCCTCGCAGGATTATGTGTACTGTCTTGTTGAGATGCTGGGCAGAATAACCGTCACAAAGAACCACACGACAGGCGAGATAACTCTCTCCAACGCTAACGCAGTGCCGCTTATCGACCACTACGACTACGGATTTGCGAATGTACGCATCTATCCCTACTCCGAGTACACTGAGGAGCTTGCCAACGCGCACGGCTGCCCCGAGCTGACGATAGAGTTCATAGACTATCTTATAGCACAGAATATCCCCGAGGAGTTCCTTTCCGAATAAAAACATCCCTCACGAGCCAAAGAGCAGTAGCTGTAGAGAAGCAAAACCTGAGAAGTTTATTTTCTTCTCAGGTTTTTGTTATTTATAATTTTAATCAGTTTCAAAATCGAGAATTTTACGTTTTTTATCATTGTTATCAATCGTGTAAACCACAAACCAAGTGAAGGCTTCGGTATAATCTTCGAAACTGCATTCTATGTCCGTATCCCTCTTAAATTCATCAATATTTAATTCATTCTCTACTTTGATACATATTTTGACAGGCATATTATCACGACGATTTTTCTTCCTATAGTGAGGTATATAGTTTTTACTATCATCACTGATCTCTTTGCAGAATTTTCCATAATAACCATGATATCTGCTGTCATAAATAATGTATTCCTTATCACATTCAGTACATTTTACTTTATACGATGTTATATGTGCAAACGCTGGTGCAGGGGGAATAAACACCTCCTCTTTTGGTCCGTTCATGTTATGCGTGAAATATACCCAACGATGTAGAATTCCGTTTTCGTCTTTCGTACAAGAAGAAAAACAACCTCCTGTAACAGAGTAACGTAACGCATCATAATAAGGTTTGCATATTTCTTTCTCTTTTTTATCGAGATAGCTCTCATACAAATCGAATTTAAAACATCCACATTGACACTTCAAATTAAAAGACGTAATTTTATTTTTGGTTTTTTCACAATATGCAATATCTTTCAAATAGTTTGGAACAGGCACAGGTAACACTCCTTCCATCTCGAAAAAATACATGATATTATAACTTTACAAATCTAAGTTTCGTGATATTCATTACAACAACTATGCTAGCCAAAATCAATAACCGAAGAAAGCACAAAGCCACTTTTGAAATTAATGGCAAAAGCGGCTTTGTAATACATCTATATTGCCCTCACTCCAATACTGTGTGAGGGATATCTTATTGTCACTTTACCGCTGCAATATCCTTGATAGAGCGTGTTACAAGGCGCTTGAACAGCGGAGCAACGCGGTCAGCGGTCTCCTGCACCTCTGCATGGGTGAGCGGATTCTGCGAGATGCCTGCCGCAAGGTTGCTTATGCAGCTAATTCCGCATATCTCCATACCTGCATGACGCGCCGCCATTGCCTCAATAGCTGTAGACATTCCCACTGCGTCTGCTCCCAGCACAGAATA
>SVMQ01000063.1 GCA_015067375.1 Oscillospiraceae bacterium
ATTTTAACACATTTACATTTTTTTTGCAACCAAAACAAGCTTGTAAATACAAACAAATATTACAAAGCACTTTTGTTACTTGTGCATAAAAAAATCACCTGCATAAGCAGGTGATTTGTGCAACTTTATTTTAGTTAATTACTGGTTTGTTCCGCAGTAGGGGCAGAACTTAACGCCATCCTTGATGGGCTTTCCGCAACCAAGGCACACCTTTCCGACTGGCTGCTCAACAGGTGCAACAGGTGCAGGAGCTGCAAATGCAGCAGCAGGCTCAGCAACAGGCACGGGAGCGGGTGCAGGAGCAACAGGAGCAACAGGAGCTACAGGTGCAGCCACAGGTGCGGGAGCAACGGGCGCTACAGGAGCAGCTACGGGTGCAGGTGCAACAGGAGCTACAGGTGCAACAGGAGCAGGAGCTACAGGCTGCTGATAAACGGGCTGAACCTCAGGTGCCTTTACACCGAGGTGCTTGTTGAGTGCGGTTACCTGAACATAAGTTCTGTAAACCAGCATCATGCCCTCGAAGAACACTCTGGTACCAAAGACCTTGATGATAAGCATCTCGATAAGATTCTTGAAGCCAACAAGGAAACCGCTGTATTCTGTAAATGCAGTGGGGAGCATAAGCACATAATATACAGTAAAGCTTATGTAGAATGCCTTGAGAAGTACCTCAAACTTGGAACCGTCAAGATTTAAGAAATTATACAGCATACCAGCTGTACGAGGATCTTTACCTTTCAAATAAGTATTAGAGAGTAAGATTGCGAGAACAACAGCAACAAGTGATAAACAAGCCGCTACAAGACCGTAAACTGCCATAATAAATCTCCTTTTCAGAAATGTGAATTTTGCTTGCACGCTCCAACAATTACATTGAACACATACAAACTATATCAATTATAACATAATATGCTGAAAATTTCAACACTTTTTTGTAATTTCACCTGATATTCTCAGAAATATCAAAAGGGGTGGTCTGATAAACAAAATAATTCAGCCAGTTTGTATATAGAAGCGTTGCATGGGAGCGCCAAGACATCTCGGGCATTCTGGTCGGATCGTCATCCGGGAAATAATGCAGCGGAAGCTTGGGGTCAAGTCCTCTGTCCACATCACGGAAATACTCAGTAGCAAGAGTTTCTGCATCATATTCGGAATGTCCAGTGATAAAGAACTGCTTGCTGTCCTCACTGCATACGGCATATACACCCGCCTCATCAGACACAGCCATGATTTTAAGATCGGGGATCTTCTCAATATCCTCCTGCTTTATCTCGGTATGTCGTGAATGAGGGACACAGAACTCGCTGTCAAAACCTCTGAACAAACGCGATTTCGGAGTGAGCAGCCTATGCTTGAATATACCAAACATCTTTTCTTTCAATGGATATTTTGGGATACCGTAATGGTAGTACAATGCCGCCTGTGCGCCCCAGCAGATGTGGAATGTGGAATGTGAATGGGTCTTTGTCCACTCCATTATCTCACAAAGCTCCTCCCAATATTCGACCTGATCGAACTCCAACTGTTCAACGGGAGCACCTGTAATTATAAAGCCATCGAAATTAGTGTTGCGTATCTCGGAAAAGGTCTTATAAAATGCTATAAGGTGATCGCTTGATGTATTCTTGCTTGTATAGGTAGAAGTCTGTACGAGCGTGACCTCTATCTGAAGCGGCGTATTGGACAGACATCGCAATATCTGAGTTTCTGTGGCTATCTTAGTCGGCATAAGATTAAGGATACCTATCTTCAAAGGACGGATATCCTGATGTAGAGCACGATGCTCTGTCATGATAAAAATATGCTCATCCTCAAGAATACTCTGCGCAGGCAGTCCATCTGATATTTTAACGGGCATTTTTCTGTTTCCTTTCTTTGTCTATGTATGTTTAGTATTATATAATAATTCACTGCATTTGTCAAGTTGATTATCGGCATTATGCACTGATATGTCAGTTAAAATTCTATAATATATTCACTTGAAAACAAAGGAAGAATATGCTATAATTTAATAGTATAGGCAGTGTTGTGTTTTACTTCGCTGTCCACACAGTTATTTCTTTTTATTTTAGGAGGATATGTATGACAAAAAGAAGATCAGCACGTATCGTTTCGCTGCTGGTAAGCCTTATCATGGTATTCTCGCTTTTCACTGTATTCGGCACTACCGCATCGGCTATCGACATCGATGGCGACTGGAAGTACACGCTGAACGGCAACAAAGCGACTATCATAGGTTACACAGGCTCCAGCACGAGCATCACTGTACCCGCGAAAGTACACGGCTACTTTGTAAGCAATGTACAGGGTATCTGCAATAATGCACATAAGAATAAGGTTAAGTCCATCACTTTCTCTCAGGGCATCGTTTCCATTGACAGCTCCCTGTGTAATGGTTACACCGCACTTGAGCAGATCAGCCTTCCCGACGGTCTTGTTACCATCGGCGCAAGTGCTTTTGCTAACTGCCCTAACCTTAAAGCGGTTAACGTTCCCTCTTCTGTAACCAGCATCGGTGTTTCGGCATTCCAGAATTGTGTTTCGCTGATCACTGCTAACCTCAAGAGCAAGGCTACAGTTATCCCCGAGCACTGCTTCGCTGGCTGCTCGCTGCTTGGTAATGTATATCTTTCCAATTCTGTAACTACTATCGGCACAAGTGCGTTCAGTGATTGTAAGACACTTGCAGTTATCAATCTGCCTATCACCATCAGCGAGATCGGCAAGAATGCTTTCCTCAACTGTGAAAAGCTCTCCGGTACTATCGTCATCCCCGAGGATGTCAAGGTGATCAACGAGTTTGCATTTGCAGGCTGCAGATCTGTCACTACATTCATTATCCCCAACAAGACCAAGACTGTTAAGTCTGAGGCATTCAGAGATTGTACTTCGCTCACAGATATTTATGTTGGCGATACCGTTACAAAGTTCGAGGAAAATGCACTTACAGGATGCTCCAGTATTCAGAGGATCGTTTTCGGCGGCAGCTTTGTAAATCTCAACCGCGCATTTGATATGCAGTATATTCCCACTGTATACTACCCCAACACCAGAAGTGCTGCATGGACAAAGTATACAGAGGGCGACAAGAAGGCTTACAGTGCTGTTACTTCCATCTCCATCTCAGGTAACAAGGAGCTTACAGTTAACGACAAGAACACACTTAAGGTTTCTGTTACCCCCAACATCTCCGCAGTAGGCAATATCTACTACTACAAGAGCTCCAACCCCAACGTTGCTTCTGTCGACCAGAACGGTGTGGTTACTGCAAAGGCAGGCGGTACAGCTAAGATCACCGTAACCGCTATAAATGGAGTATCGAAATCCGTAACCGTTAAGGTAAACCCCAAGAAGATTACAGGTGTTTCTGCTTCTTCCCTCACAACAAGCTCTGTTCAGGTCAAGTGGACAGCTGCTGAGGGTGTTACAGGCTACTATGTATACCGCTCCACTAACAAGAGCAGCGGATACAAAAATATTGCTACTGTAACTACAAACTCCTACACAGACAAGGGTCTGACAAAGGGCAAGACTTACTACTACAAGGTTCGCGCTTATGTAAAGAGCGGCAAGACCACACTGCAGTCTCCCAGCAGCGCTTATGACGGCGTTAAGGTAACTGCACCTGCTCCTACTTCAATTTCTGCAAAGAAATCCAAGTCCAAGGTCGCTAAGATCACATGGACAAAGTCTATCGGCGCTGAGGGTTATGAGGTTCAGATGGCTACTTCCAAGAAGGGCAAGTTCTCCACCATCAAGACCATCACAAGCGGCTCTACCCTTTCTTTGACAAAGTCCGGTCTTACAAGCGGCAAGACATACTACTTCAAGGTTCGCGCATACATTACTGTTAACGGTAAGAAGGTATACAGCGATTACACTAAGGTAGTAAGCTGCAAGGTATAATTAAAAGCACGCTCCGCCCGACAAACGGGCGGAGTTTTTTGCATAGAAAAGGCAGCTATAAAAATAGCTGCCTTTCTTTTATTTTACCGGATGCCGCTCAATGAACTCCGCAAGAAGATCAGCCGCATATCTGCATAACTCAGCACAAGGGCGCTTCTGATAGTACTCAGAAGTACGCGCTTCAGGTATAGCCGACTTTTCGGCCTGCTGCAGACCAAGCAGCTCACGGCAGATGATACTTCCGTTATCCTCGCGGAACTTATTACCAAGTGAACGTATCTTCTCGTAAAGCTCAGTTTTCTGTTCAAGCTCCTTCGGGTCACTATAGCCATAAATAAGGCTTGCAGCCATCGTCAATCCACTGAAGGTTCCGCAGACCTCACGCATCCTGCCGATACCGCCACCAAAACCTGATGCGAGCTTCACAGCTGTATCGAAATCAACGCCTAGCTCCTCACAGAAAGCGCCAAAGACCGCCTGTGAGCAGTTATAGCCTGCCTTGAAAAGTTCGTATGCTCTGTCACCCTTTACGCTCATTTGCAGAACTCCTCGATCGCGTCAGCGATAGGATCAGCAGCCTCGCTCTCGAACAGCTCGATAAGTCCGCCATCCACCTGATTTGCAAGCTCAGTGTCAACAGGAAGCTTTGCAAGCACCTTAAGACCATGCTTTGCAGCCACCTCGTCGATGTGGCTCTCACCGAAGATATTCAGCTTTTTGCCGCAATCGGGGCATACCGCATAGCTCATATTCTCTACAAGACCGATTATCGGGATATGCATCATCTCTGCCATCTTCACAGCCTTATCAACTATCATGGAAACAAGCTCCTGCGGAGATGTTACAACGATAATACCATCAATAGGAAGCGACTGGAATACTGTCAGAGGTACATCACCTGTTCCGGGAGGCATATCGACAAACATATAGTCAACATCATCCCACACAACATCTGTCCAAAACTGCTTTACTGTACCTGCGATAACAGGACCGCGCCAGATTACAGGATCAGTTTCGTTCTCCAGCAGCAGATTTACTGACATCACCTTAGTTCCCTTTTTGGAGATCACAGGATAGATCTCCTTTTCATTGCCCTGCGCTCTCTCATGTATACCGAAAGCCTTGGGGATAGACGGGCCTGTGATATCAGCGTCAAGAACTGCAGTAGCAAAGCCGCGGCGGTTCATAAGCACAGCGGACATAGAAGTCACCATCGACTTTCCGACGCCACCCTTGCCGCTTACTACAGCGATGACTTTCTTGATGCTGCTAAGCTCGTGTGGCTTTTCGATAAGGCTCTCAGGCTTGCGCGAGGAGCAGTTTGCAGAGCAGCTGCTGCAATCATGTGTACATTCACTCATTATAATTACTTTCCTTTCTTTTGAATAAATATATAGGAAACGGATGAGCCGTATATCCTCTTTATCATATTAAGATCACATTGCCGTCAGAGCAAAAGAAATCAACATCGCTGAAAACGACAGCAATATTATTATACTTATCAGTATCCTTATCATAGAGCAAAACAGACAACTCATATCCGTCAACGCTCCTGCAGATACCATGAGATTCCCATAGCGCTCCCGCGGACACTTCACAGCCCTTGGTGATATTAGCGTTTTTCAACGCGATTTTATCAGCGCGAACGATCGCACCCAATTCATCTCTGCAAGCAACATCACTAAACTCTATTATTATATCATCGCCATCAGTCAGAAAGCTACTGATATGAGTATTATCAAAATGCAGATACCGAAGCTTACGGGGTGCAGTGCAGACAAATCTGATATCGGTACATAATAATGTGAGATAAGCGTCACTTAGAAAAACATGAAGTTCATATCCGTCGGCAGTTTTATAAAGCTCATCATAAAGCCATACCGCACCAACGATATCATTATCTTGTTCAATTATCTCAACATTTTCAAATATTAACATGTCGGTACGGATGATCTCACCTGTGGCATCTATGCAATTCAAGTCTTCAAATTCAATTACGGCACTGTCGCCATCACAGTAAAACTGTTTTACATACTCATCATGAAAATTCATGTACTTTCTGAAATCAACAGGAAGCTCATTATATAGCTTTTTTGCATATTCCAGATAGGGAGCAACTGAAGCATCCAGCTTTTTTTCAAGTTCATACCGCCATGCTTTCAGCCTTGATTTTATCTGTTCGGTACAAACTCCAAGGGCAAACACTCGCACATCGGCAATGTCAGACAGTATTTCCTCAGGCAGACCGTTCTTACATGCCTCAAGTTTGTTTCGATATCCGTTTTCGTAATTCCTTTTAACAGTGGATTGATCGAACTCTGCTCCTGTAAGCTGAGAAACCTCCTCCATAAGACGGATATGTGCATTCAGTTCGCCTGCATAGAGTTCTTCAAAATATGCCTCTGAAAACTCCTCTGCACGGGAGTCTGTTGTTTTTACACACGACAGTGACGTTAACTGACAATCATTATACCATTCTCTGGTGAAATACTTCATACCTATATCACCTTACTGAAATTGATCTGCTTCTTATTACAACTGTATCCACAGCACTTATAAAACTCATGTGCATCTGTGCGTTCTTCGCCTGAGGTGAGCCTGACACCATCAGCGCCTGTTTCATGCGCCCATTCCTCGACAGCTGTGAGCAGAGCCTTGCCTATACCCCGTCGCCTGTATTCTGATGATACCGCTATACCAAGTATGTTTTTCATGTGCGGTGAATAGATCAGATCATAATCACAGGCGTGTACATAGCCCACTATCTCGCCGCTCATTTCAGCAACAAAGATACGCTGCGATGAGCATTCAAGAAGCTCTCGCAGCTTTTCTTCTGTATGAGCAATGGGATAATCATACCCCAGCTCTGATGCATTCAGCTTCTGTATTACAAGCGAATCAGAGAGCTTGCAGCAACGGATGTTTAGTTCAGTGTTATCAGACATAGTTCACCGCGTGGAGCAGCGCATATCTGTTCTGTGCAAGCAGCAGATCGGAAAGGTGATCGTAATCGGAAGAAAGCCCCTTTTCGGCAGCCACTGCAGCAGGCGAATCGCTCCAGCTGCCCATTGCACCGAACACATCGGAAATATCAGCTGCAAGATAAAGTCTGAGCTGCTTCTCGGGGAGAGCAGGAACAAGCTCCTTTAAAGGTATCTCAGGAAGCTCGCCGCCGTTAAGCACCTCGTATCCCTTGCGGAAGCACTCTGTAAACGGCGCAAATCCAAGCTTCTCAGACAGATCACCAATATCGCTGAGTACCTTTTTAAGCTCCTCTGTATTATCAGCGAAAACAGGGATATCAGCAGGAGCGTTGTTCACGATCTCCTCTGTTACTGTTACATTCCAACCACGCTTTGAATTATCCATCGTCCACATAGAGGAAAAACGTGTTGTTCTGCCATCGGAAAAACGCGCAAAGATAGTGCATCCGCTTGTGTTGACAAAGCCTAGCATCTTTCTGTTTTTGATAGTACACGGCATTATCATAAAAATATCGGTAAGACCGTATTCCCTGAGCTTCTTGAACCATAATGCGGGGCTTTGCACCGTAACACCTGCTTTATCTCTCGCACACATTACGAACGAAAGCGTTCCCTCGTATGGTGCCTTGTGGAAATCAAACTCTCCTGTTTTTAATGCCAGTCTTGCTGCTGCCGTCAGTCGGCAGGCAAATCCTACTTCACCGTTCATTTCATTTTCTCCTTTTTTGCAGGGAACACTTCCCTGCTGTATGTATTTAATTCCTCACAGAACGGAGGAATCGCAACCAGATACTTCACTCAGACGAGCAGTATTCAACTTGTTATGCTTTTCGCAAAGCTTGTACCGCTCACATCAGCTTTGATACCAAGAAGATCCAGCACAGTTGCCGCTATGCAATCGAAGCCATCCATTGTGCCAAGGTTTCGTGGCTCAATGCTGTCACCGAACACAAGCACAGGAATATACTCGCGCGTGTGATCGGTGCCTGTATGACAGGGATCGCATCCGTGATCTGCCGTGATGATAAGAACATCGTCAGGACGCATCTCATCAAGAAAACCGCCCAGCCATTCATCAAACTCGTTCAGCGCATTTGCATATCCCTCGGGATCGCGGCGATGACCGTAGGACATATCGAAATCTACCAGATTGATGAAACATAGACCTGTGAAATCCTGCTTCTGAAAACGCGAAGCTATCTCCATATCTGCCTTGTTACCGATAGTTCTGTCCTGATCTGTCAGACCTTTACCTGCAAAGATGTCATATATCTTGCCGACACCGATGACATCCATTCCGGTTTCCTTAATATGATCCAGCATCGTCTTTTTGGGCGGCACGAGAGAGAAATCATGTCGGCGCGGAGTGCGGGTATAAGGATGCTCGCCCTCAAACGGACGTGCAATGACCCTGCCCACGCCATAGTCACCGACCAATATCTCGCGCGCTATCTCGCAATAACGATACAGCTCCTCAACAGGAACAACATCCTCATGCGCCGCGATCTGGAACACACTGTCTGCAGAGGTGTAGACGATAAGCGCGCCTGTTTCAACGTGTTCACGTCCGTAGTCTGCAATGACCTTCGTTCCCGAATACGGCTTGTTGCAGAGGACTTTTCTGCCCGTTGCCTGCTCAAACTTCTTTATCACTTCGTCAGGAAATCCATCTGGAAATGTAGGAAATGGCTTCTCTGAAACCAGACCTGCTATCTCCCAGTGTCCTGTTGTAGTGTCCTTGCCGATAGAGCGTTCAGAAAGACGCAGATAAGCCGCCTTGGGGGACTTGTATTTCTCTCCGTGTTCAACACCGTCGATATTGAACAGACCCATCTGCCACATATTCTTTACACTAAGCTTGCCTGTATTATAGCATGAGCGGAATGTATTCGCGCCCTTGTCACCGAACTTTTCGGCATCAGGCATCTCGCCAATACCGAAGCTGTCCAGCACTATCAGAAACACACGCTTTGCCATATCAGTAGCCTCCATTGCTTTCGCCGTCAAGCAACAGCTTTACAGCCGAGCTTGTACCGATACGCTCACAGCCCTCCGAAAGAAACATCTCAAGGTCTGCTTTTGTCTTTACGCCGCCTGCTGCTTTCATCCGCACACCGTCACCGATATGCTGCTTGAAAAGACGGATGTCCTCTATTTTTGCTCCGTCAGTGCCGAAGCCTGTCGATGTCTTGATAAAATCAGCACCTGCTGAAGTTACGCAACGGCAGAGCGCTATCTTTTCCTCTTGTGTAAGGTAGCAGGTTTCGATTATCACCTTGAGCAGCTTTCCGCCACAGCTCTTTTTGACTGCAGCTATCTCTGCCTCTACCTTGTCAAATTCACCGTTCCTGACATCGCACAAATTTATGACCATATCTATCTCGTCGGCACCGTTGCGTACAGCATCCTCTGCCTCAAAGCACTTCACTGCTGTTGTTGAATAGCCTAGCGGAAACCCGATGACCGTACAGATATTCAGTTCAGGGAACTTCTGACGCGCATAGCTGACATACGCTGCAGGTATACACACCGAAGCCGTGCCATACTGCAGCGCTTCCTCGCAAAGCCTGTCGATCTCAGACCTTTGGGAAGTCGCTCTCAGCAGCGTATGATCAATATGCGGAAAAATGTCTTTGTTATCCATATTATCCTCTTGTTATATAAACTTGAATGATTTCAGTGATATCATACCGCTTGTGATGATGCGGAGATCACCTGTTCCCGTAACGGGCTCAGTGCTGGCCGATACCTTGCGGAATTCCGTCAGGCTTCCCGTCGAGGGGATCTCACATTCAGCCACTACAGCGCCTGTATCATCATTGATGAACGTGAGCTTTGCAGGCGCACCAGAGTTTGATGCTACAAG
>SVMQ01000064.1 GCA_015067375.1 Oscillospiraceae bacterium
ACACCCAGCAGACCGCCAAGCAGCGCGATGAGCGTGATCTCAATAATACCTGGCTTAGTAAAAATAAGCGAACCTTCAGGTACATTTTCTATTCCGCCGTATTCTTTAATAAGCTTTTCGCTTTCAGCTGCCCACAGGAACAGTGCAGGCAGCGTGAAGATAGCGCCTGCCGCGAGCGACTCGCCTGCAGAGCCGATAGTCTGTACGATATTGCTCTCCAGAATCGAGTTCTTTTTCATGATGACTCTGATAACGCCCATTGCGATAACTGCCGCAGGGATAGAGGCGGATACCGTCATACCTACGCGCAGACCGAGGTAAGCGTTTGCAGCACCGAACACCACGGAGAGCAGCACGCCCATGATGATAGACGCCACGGTTATCTCGGGCGTTACCTTTTCCGCAGGTATATACGGCTTGAATTCCTTTTTGTTTTCCATTGGATTCTCCATTTCTGTTGATATTCGCCTGTATTCATACAGCTGCCACAGGCAGGGCAGACCTCCTTGTTTATCCTGAGATAAACCCATATAGAATATTTTATCATATCCTGCCGAAAATATCAACTGTTATACTGTATAAAAAAATTGGCTCAAAACGCGCCGCATATCCGTATTTACTGGTAAAAATGCACACATCCGCCGTACAGCAGAAAAGAAACAGCCACTCCATCAATATGAAGTGGCTTTGTTGCTATTATGCCGCGATACCGTCGGAGGTATCGTCTATGTCGTTGTAGATGCCGCCGTCCCTGCCGTCGGGGCCGCCGCCGCAGATGCCGTCTGCCGCCGTTACGGAGGTCAGCGGCGTGCCGTTGCACAGCAGGGTGTACGCTTCTCCCACGCGCAGCGCCTCAGAGGAGATTATCACACAGCTGCAGGCTTCGGGGAGAGTAACATCCAGCAGCACTGTGCCGACGCTGTCGGTGAGCTGTATGGTGCTGTTTGCCTGTGCCGAAGCGTAGAGGGAGATGCAGGGGCCTGTCACGAGCGTGGGCGCCATTGCGTCCTCCGCGGGGCCGAATGCCGCGAGCGAGCCGCCGCTTATCGCAAAGGAGTCGCCGTAAGCCAGCGCGCCGCCGCTGCTGTCCTCAGAGGAGAATACCGTGATATCGCCGCCGCTTACTGCAAGAGTGCCCTCGGAGCTTATGCCGCTGCCGCCTGCATTTATGGTAAGTGTGCCGTCGGAGATGCTGACATATCGGTCGGTTATATCGGGGTCGGCGCCCTGTATGCTGCCTGCAGCGCAGATGCCGTCGTTGAATGAGTGCAGACTGCTGCTGCCGCCCGAAACGGAGATGTTGAGCGCCTCTATCGCGGTGTAGCTTGCTTTCACATCCAGTGTGCCGCCGTCTATCGTGACGCCGTAGAGCGCGGATATTGCATCGTCGCCGGTGGACAGCTTCACTGTGCCGCCTGCAAAGGCTGCACTGCCGCGTGCGGATATGCTGTCGTCCGCGGAGGACACTGTGACGGTGCCGCCGCCGATAACGATATTTCCATCCGAGCGTATACCTTTTTTGCTTGCAACGGGTCTGCCGTCGCCCGAAACAAGGTCGCTGAAATCAAATCTGTCGCTGCTGTTGGTGCTGTAGCCGCCGTGTCTGCCGTAATGACCGCCTGTGCGCGAGCGCATGAGCTTCACGGCAGAGCTGCCGCCGCCGCTCGTCACGCTGAGCGCGCCGCCGCTGACATACACTGCTTCGACCGCGTGGATGCCGTCCTGTGCCGAGGTAATATCCAGTGTGCCGTCTGTCAGGCTGAGATGTCCGTCGGTGCGGATGCCGTCGCCGCTGCTCCTGACAGCCGCGCTGCCTGCCGCGGAGATGACACAGCCGCCTGTCACTATCGCGTCGCCGCTTGCTCTGATATCAAGCGCCGCGCCGCACAGCTTGAGCACGTCACAGCTTATTGCGGTGCCGCAGTCGGATATCTCAAGGCTGCCGCTGCCGTTTATGGTGACAGCGCCTGTGGCTTCGATGCCGTTTATGATGTTGTCGGTGCTTATCGTAAGCATCAGCGGAGCGCTTTCAGAACACTCTATCGCCGCGCCGTCAGCGCTTTTAAGTGTAAGCCCCGACAGTATCAGCGAAACAGGCTCGCTGCTGCTTATCAGCAGCTTTCCGTCGCTGCAGCTTCCCGATACGCTGTATACGCCGCCGCTGCTTATCACGGCGCTCTTGCCCTGTATCTGCACGCCCTCGCCGCGCACGCCTATCTGAGCTTCAGCGAAGCTTATGCTGCAGGCAGCGTCGGAAGCAGGGATGAAATCCGCCTGCTCTGCCTGCTGCGGTGCGGCGGCAGGCTGCTGTGCGCCCTGAGAGAACAGGGGCGGTACCTTATCCGAGCTATATGAAGAAGTGTGTTCGCTGCCACAGCCCGACACGAACGATACCGCGACCGAGCATATCACAGCGAGCGCCTTGTAACTGAGGTTCAAATCCTACACCTCCGTAGACCGAGAAAATTACGAATGTACAGACAGTATACCCCTGCAATGTGAAAACGGCATGAAAAAAAGCGAATATTTCATAAAAAACAGAAAGACCTCCTTTGTCGGGAGGTCTCAGTCTGTCGATAAAGTACCATCTGCGTCGTCACTCTGCCCTACGACAGGCACAAAGCCTAGTCGTAGGGCAGGTTCCTAGCATCTGGCACTTTCTCGTTCGCCTAATAATATGACTTTTCCGACATAGCGCGGTAGGCGGTCAGCGCCGCATCATGCGAGATATTGCAGCCCATTCTCCATACAGGCACGGCTGTTATCAGCCTGTCGATGTAGTCCAGCAGCAGCGACATACTATGCTCCTGCTTCGGGCGGAGCGTCTGGTCGAGTATGCCGAAAGCCGCGTCGCCGTCGGACAGGCGGTGTATGTGATTTTCCGCGGCGCGCTCCAGTATGCAGATGCCCTGCAGCGGCACGCCGATATTCTCGCTGAGGTCGGACTTGCCGCTCCATGGAGTGCCGTAGACGGTGATGCCGCTGTCAGAGAGCATCAGTGCAGGCTTATCGTCGTTTATGATGAAAGCGCGCTCGCTGAATACCTCCTGCCAGAGTGCGGTGTGCGTGGATTTGCCTGTGCCGCTGGGCGCGGAGAAGAGATACGCCTTTCCGTCCACTGCCACGGCGGAGGAATGCAGCATAAAGCCGCCGTGTTCAAGCAGCGCCGTGTAGAACATCTCCGCTGTCAGCATATTCTCGGCGCTGTCGGGCGTGATATGCGGCTGACTGCGGCAGAGCGACTGTATGCGCTGCTCGGGGTAGGGGATGACGATATCGGGCGCGCCGCAATCGCTGAGATACTTCTCGGAGCGCGATATCATGGTGCGGTGACGGAAGTCGCACTGCACGGCAAGCCCACAGATGGCAAAGCGCCTTATCATTACGCATCGTCCCATTCCAAGTCGTAGCCCGGGGCGTTGTCCTCAATGACAAAGCCGCCCACTTTTCTGGTGGTCGTGGTAGCGCCTCTTTCCTCGTTTACGGGGTCAGGCTCGCACGCGGTAAGCAGCGACAGTGCTGCACCTGCAAGCAGCAATGCAGCAATCAGTTTTTTCTTCATAATATCACCTCAAAATAAATACATAGGCGGCAGATGCACTGCCGCCCTTCGTTGTATTACAAAAAGTTGCTGTAGGAGAATAAAGGTGCGGTGTCGGTGGTTTCGATCTCAATGCCTGCTTCCTCGGGTTCTTCGGACTCATTGGACTCGTTGGACTCGTTGGACTCATCAGACTCATCAGACTCATCAGACTCGTTAGACTCGTTGGACTCGTTAGATTCGTTAGATTCGTTGGACTCGTTGGACTCGTTGGACTCGTTGGACTCGTTAGATTCGTTAGATTCGTTGGATTCGTTGGATTCGTTGGATTCGTTGGATTCGTTGGACTCCTCGGTTGCAATACCACTGTCGCAGATGATATCCTCAATGGAGAAGAGCGTTATCTCGATCTCAGGCTCGATATATTCTAATTTCATATCAGTTCTCCTCCTTTTCTGTAAATTTGATGCCGCTCCATTTCATGTCACAAGTTGTATTACTTATGCCGTTGACAGGCTCGGGTGCGTCTGTGACCGCAAATACGATGAAGACCTGGCCTTCGGGTGCGGAAACAGTGGGAGAAAGATTCTTGTAAGCCTTGGTAGTCGTAAGCTCAAATACCTTGTTTGTTTTACCGCGTATGGCAATAGAAGCACTTTCCTTGTCTGCGAGGAAGCTCTCCTCTACCAGCACAAAGAAGCGGTAGGTGCCTTCTGAATATTGACAGTATGTCATTCCTAATTCTGGCGTAATGTCGTTTTGAACTATGAATTTTGTTGGGTTGAAGTCGTCGGCTTCGGATTCTGTGAGCTGACGGTAGGTCGCGCTATTG
This sequence comes from Oscillospiraceae bacterium, assembly GCA_015067375.1. GTDB lineage: Bacteria > Bacillota > Clostridia > Oscillospirales > Ruminococcaceae > CAG-115. The sequence goes on from SVMQ01000064.1 coordinate 4,374, forward strand.
TCATCGGAACCGTAACTGCCGCTGGCAAGCTCGTCGGTCACGGTTATAGTACAGGTCTCTGTGACGCCTGAATAGGTGTCTGTGACGGTCAGGGTAGTCGTACCCGCTTCAAGAGCCTCGATCTTACAGTAATAATCCTGTTGAAGTTTTAATTCTGCAACAGTATCGTCGGCTATTGAGTACCGGGTGTCTAAATTAGAGACATCTGCAGGAGTCGGGTAAATATTTATAACGTATGAAGTGCCTACGCCCATGGTTATGCTTTCGGGTACGCCCAGATCGGTAGCGTAGTTTGTTACGGTGATCTTGCCATATTCAGTAAACCTGTGTAACGCGAATTTTGCGTTGATGGTTACTATGAGGTCGGAGCTTCCCTTGCCCACGCCTGTTACTGTGCCGTCATCGGAAACTGTCGCTACGTCGGTATTGCTTGTGCCCCATTCGATATCGGTCTCGACATCGGTCACAGCAGTAAACTTGGCAGTTTCGCCCTTGTTGATGGTAGTGCTATTTGGAGTTACGGTAAGGGATGTTGCGAAGGGTGCAAGCTCGTCAGCGCACAGCTTTGCGTCAACGGAGTAAGAGATGCTTGCGGACTGTCCGTCTGTGTTGTAGTGGTCGGGGTCTTCAATAATGATGCCGATAGAGCTGTAATCCACATCCTGCAGCTTACTTACGGGGAGGACATAGATCAGATCCTTGTTTACGTCGGGCAGTGGGAGCATCAGCTCGTCGCCTCCGTAATATGTCCAGTCCGCAGACATACCATGCGCTTTTATTGTCAGACCCGGAATGGTTACGTCGCCCGAATACTCGGATACATTTACAGTAAATTCGATGTGGTCGAAATTCTCAAGATAGCCGTAAATGGTCTGATAGTTTGCGGCGTCAGCAAGCGCCTTGATCTGATCGTCAAAGTCGATGAGCCAGCTTGAGCCTGTTGTATAGTCGCCGTGGTCGGTGTATGTAAGCTCGCTGTCTTCAGCGCTCTGGGGGGTGAGCGTTATATCGCCTGTGGGAGCAACGGGAACTACTTCCTCGCCGCGTACGGTCGTGAGAAGCTCGTCCTCCTTGTACAGCTCCAGTGATGTCAGCTCGATAACAGCGCCGTATGCCTGAATAGCGATACCGTGCCACTGCGTCAGATCTCTTCCTGCGAGGTCAAGCTCAACCTGTGTAGCGACGCCCTCTGTGAAATACAGATCGCCGTTGTCCGGCTGAGAGGTACTGCCGACGCGGGAGTCGTTGAACTGTCTGACAGTAGCACTCTGATTGTCGTTTACATTAACATAGATATTACCGTTGCCGTAGCCCCAGTTACCATTGGTCATGGTAAGGTTGAGTATTACCTTGTCAGCATCGGTGTGTTCGCTGGCGAAGTTTGACGCCAGACCGTATTCGGAATAGTCTGCCGAGCTGCCGTCGCATATCGCGATGGGCTTGTACCAGCTGTCAGCAGCGACGCTGCTTATCTGCATGGTGATGGACGAGGTCACCGCTACGACAGCGGCAAGAACGCCCGCAAGAAGCTTCTTGATCTTCATTATAAATACACCTCCGTATTATTTGCCTTAAATTGGGTTATCTATTATTATACTATTTGTTACAGGGAAAAGTCAACATTCATCGGAAGTTTCAGTTTTTTCCACAAAATGGCGATGCCATTTGTGTGCAGTTTTACAAGTGTATTGGGCGCTTGACATTTTAATACTACTGTTCTATAATTATTACATAATGTTACGGGAGGGCTTGCTATGAAGATAAAAAAGGGCTTTATGCTCCGCAAGGTAGGCGAGCAGAACGTGGTGGTGGCTGTGGGCGCGGCAAGCCGCAATTTTAACGGCATCATCCGTCTCAACGACAGCGGACGTTACCTGTGGGAAAAGCTGCAGGGCGGCGTCACACAGCAGGCGCTCGTGCAGTCGATGCTGGAGGATTACGACGTGGACGAAAGCACCGCAAGCGCGGCGGTTGCGGCATTCATCAAAAAGCTGGAGGGGGCAGGTCTGCTTGAATAAGCAGGAGGGTTTCCGCCTTGCGGAGTACGATGAAACTATCCGCGAGGTGCTGGACGGCGGAGGGGCATTCCGCATCTATCCGCGCGGAATAAGTATGCTTCCGCTGCTGCGCGAGGGAGTGGACTCGGTGCTGCTTGAAAAGCCTGACGGCGCGCCGAAAAAGGGCGACATACTATTCTATCGCCGCGATGACGGAAGCTATGTGCTGCACCGCGTTATCAGGGCAGGCGAGAGCCTTGTGATGTGCGGTGACGCTCAATTGCGCCCCGAAACGGGCATCGGGCAGCGGCACATCATCGGCAGGGTATGCAGGATATACCGCGGCGACAGGGAGCTTTCCATGCGCGGTGTGAGGTATCGCTCATACTGTCTGCTGTGGCGGTCGTTCTTCATCAGGCGCGTATATTTCAGGCTTCGCCGCCTTGGGAGCGGCAGATAGAGCGAGGTGTGGATATGGAGTTTACGCATACGACGAGCGAGTATCTTATCTCGCTGCTGAGGTCGGCGCTTGACGGAGCGATACCGCCTGCAGCGCCCGAGGGACTGAGCCTGTCCGAGCTGTTCAGGCTTGCGAAGTTCCACAGTGTTGCGAATGTCGCGTATTACGCGCTGGAGCGCGCGGGCGCTGTGCTTCCCGCGGAGCTGAAAAAGCAGTGGGCGGAGCTGCGCGACAAGGCTATCATCGCGGACATAACGTTTCAGGCAGACTACGAGGAGCTGTGCGGGGCTTTCGCGGAGCAGGGGATACGTATGCTGCCGCTCAAGGGCATACTGCTGAAGCCGCTGTATCCTCAGAGCGACTACCGCACGATGTCGGATATAGATATCCTTATCGACCCCGAAAACGCGGAGCGCGTCAAAGCGGTGATGGAGGGACTTGGCTATGAAACGGCGGACTTCGGGCATAACATCCACGATGTCTATCACAGACCGCCCGTGACCGGCATAGAGGTGCATCGTAAATTATTTGAAGCGGACGAGCTGAGATTTGAGCCGATATTCCCCGACCCGTGGGCTATGTGCAGCGCTTCTGGCGGGGTGTGGAGCTTTACCGAGGAGGCGTTTTTTGCGTTTTTGCTGGCGCACGGCATGAAGCATTACGAGCAGGGCGGCACTGGCATACGCACGTTTATGGACATCTGTCTGTACAGGCGGCATTGCGGTGCGCGGCTCGACCTTGAGCGGATATACGGGATGTTTGAGCGCATCGGTCAGCGGCAGCTTTGCGAGGACTTTGTGGCGCTGAGCGGGATGTGGTTCGGTGACGGAGAGCGCACAGAGGCGCTGTCGGAGATGGAGCGCTATATCCTTTCGGGCGGCACCTACGGAACGTTCAGCAATCATGTTGCAAGGGGCATAAAGCAAAAGGGCAGGGCAGGTTATATACGGGACAAGCTCTTCCCGAACTTTCAGACGATGCGGTATCGTTATCCTGTGCTGAATAAAGCGCCTGTGCTGCTGCCTGTTTTCTGGGGAGTGCGCATCGTCACAAAGCCGTTTGTGAACCGCCGTCAGAACGCGGCGAAGATCAAGGCGCTCATGAAAAAATAAATATCGCCGCGGTCAGCACGACTGCGGCGATACTTTATTATGTGAAGTTTACTTTACGACTACCTTGATCTTGATAGAGGAGGTGCCGCTCTTTGCTGTGATGACAGCGGAGCCTGCTGCCTTTGCAGTTACCTTGCCTGCGGAGCTTACGGCAGCGACGGAGGACTTGCTGGAAGTCCATGTTACCTTAGCGTTGGAGGGAGACATTACTGTGCCAAGCTGGAGCACATCGCCCTCGCTCACTGTGATGGTGAAGTACGACAGCTTTCCCTCTGTCTTGGACTGCTGGGTCGCGGAAGCGCCCGCAACGTGCTTAAGGATGGGGCAGCCCTTTATAACGCCGTTATCGTCGGAGTTATTCATAGCCCATATGCTGTCAAAATTAAAATTCTTGTATGTTGCAGTCTTCTTAAGCGTTTTGATATTTACTTCCGTCTTCGCTTCTGCCAGACAGGTGCTCGCTTTGAATGTGACAGCGCTTTCTGTGGCAGTAGCGCAATTTTTGAATATGGCGTTTTCGTCTGCCCTGCCGACAAGACCGCCGCCGGAAACATATTTACCAAGAGCTTTATGGTAATATTTTATATCGCCGAAATTATAGCAGGAGGTCATTGTCGTGTTGAGATATCCTGCTATACCGCCGATCCGTATTTCAGAAGCCTCGCTATTTACCTTTATATCTCCGTAATTAATGCAGTTGGTGAACTTGCCGTGAGCCGAGCCCGCGAGTAATCCCGCAGCAGAACCGTTGCTTATGATATCGGCGGCATTGACGCAGTTTTTAAACACAGGAGCCTTATCCTTGGCAAAGCCTATGAAGCCTGCGACTTTACCGCCATAGCTGTTGCTGCTCGTTACGCTTCCCGATACAAAGCAATTGCTGACAGTGGCGCCTTTATCGCCCGATTCAACAGCAATACCGCCGACATTGCTGTTATTTGTTTTTATTTCAACATTCTCCAGCGCCAGATTTTTGATGACAGCGCCGTTTATCTTTTTAAACAATCCGTATGTATTGCTGAGCATATTCTTGATGGAATGCCCGTTTCCGTCAAGAGTGCCGTAAAAATCAAATCCCTTCCAAAGACCGTAGTCCGCAAGGTCGATATCGTTGGCGAGATAGAACTTACCCGTTGAGTCCTGCATTTTAAGCAGGTCATCCGCAGTTGTTATCTTTATATATCCATCCCACTTTGAAGCTGCCGAGGCTGTAACAGTGAGCGCGGAAAAAGCGGATATCACCATCACCAGTGTCATGATGACCGATAATAATTTTTTCATACAATTCTCCTTTTCTTGCGGTGTATGCCGCATATTTTTTGTGGATATGACATCTCACAAATACCATTATAATACAAAACGGATTATATATCAATACTAATCATTTTGCTTTGGTGAAAATAACGAAAATCATTGTGCATGTTGACGATATTAAACATCGCCGCGGTCAGTACGACTGCGGCGATATTTTGTATGCGGCATCAGATGCCGAGATGATCTTTCCAGAATGCGAACGAGGTAAGCTCGCCGCGGCGCTTCAGCCAGTCCTTTTTTACGCGCGAAAAGCCAAACAGCAGCCGTATTGCGGTAAACGTCCCGATGAAGCCGTATTTCATGAATTTTGCGAAGCTTCGTTTTGACGCAAAGCCGTTGTCGCCGCCCGGCTGATACTGTATCACGGAAGCCTTTCCGAAGCAGTCAACAGCGCCTGTGCGCGAGAGCGGCACTGCGGACGGCTGTTTTTTCAGCGCGAATGAGGGGATGAGATGTCCGCCGAGGGTCAGTATCATA
>SVMQ01000065.1 GCA_015067375.1 Oscillospiraceae bacterium
GTGAATGTGTATACGGTCTTGGTGTTATTGACAGAGGTGCGATAGTTGAACTCGGTCAGCTCTTCCGGAATAGAGATACGCGTTTTTACTGTTCTGAGAGCGTTTTCAAGCTCTATGTTGGTCTGTTGTTCAACATAAGTTGTGCCACAATCTTCTACGGGTTCGCTGGCTGATGTGTTGGCGGCAGCTGCAAAGCTCGTACAGGACAATGCAGTTATCATCGCCATTGCAAAAGATAAGGTCTTCTTCATATAATGTTCCTCCAATTTGTATTTTTTTCGGATATCTCTTCAGAGATGTCTTCACTAATAAAACCGATAAATTATTCCAAAGGTTGCAAAATTATGCTAATAAATTAAAGCAGAAAATCGTTGTGGAAAAAAAGGTAAAAAACCGCTTTAAAATCATAAAAAAATGACTTTTTTGCTTGCAATTTTTATCGTTTTGTGATATACTATATATAATATATGCAATAATGAAATGTGAGTGGCAAGGGTGGCTTGTTCATCCTTGCCTGTTCTATTCATGGAGGGTAATATGGCAGAAAATGAAAACGCTCTGGACGTCAACTATGGCGCGGATGACATACAAGTCTTAAAGGGTCTTGAGGCTGTAAGAAAACGTCCCGGTATGTATGTAGGCTCTTCGGGTGAGGGTGGTCTGCATCATCTGGTATATGAGATCGTAGATAACTCTATCGACGAGGCTCTTGCAGGCTATTGCACTCAGATAGATGTTACTATTTTACCTGATAATGTTATCAGAGTAATTGATAACGGTCGTGGTATACCTACTGCTATAAATCATTCTGAGGGTATATCTGCAGCAACTGTCGTATTTACCATACTCCATGCGGGCGGTAAGTTCGGAGGTGGCGGCTACAAGGTCGCAGGCGGTCTGCACGGCGTTGGTGCTTCTGTAGTTAATGCGCTGTCTGAGTGGCTCGAGGTAGAGATACACGATGGCAAAAGCGTGCATTTCCAGCACTTCGACCGCGGCGAATATACCGAGGAGATAAAGGTAATAGGAGAGACCGACCACACAGGTACTCAGGTAACATTCAAGCCTGACAGCGAGATATTCCACACAACGGAATTCAAATATGAAACGCTGCAGGAAAGACTGCGCGAAAAGGCATTCCTTAACGGCGGTCTGAGGATAGTTCTTTCTGACCTGCGCGATCCCGAAAATCCCGTCAAGGAAGTTATGCAGTACGACGGCGGTATCATGAGCTATATCGAATGGCTCAATAAGAAGCGCGGTGCGGATGTGCTGCATCCCGATGTTATCTATCTCCACGGCGAGATGAATGGTATCGATGTTGAGATAGCTTTCCAGTATACGACAGATTTCAACAGTGAGGTATTCCGCAGCTTTGCAAACAACATCCATACGGGTGAGGGCGGTACGCATGAGATAGCGTTGAAAAAGGCTCTCAGCAAGGTAATAAACGACTACGCAAAGGCTTACAAGGAATCTAACGAAAAGAACAAGGTAAAGAAGAACGCCAAGAAAAAGGAAGAGGAAAAGCCGTTCACAGGTTTCAGCGGCGAGGCTATCAGAGAGGCTATCAACGCTATCATTTCCGTAAAGCTTCCTGAGTGTGAGTTTGAGGGACAGACAAAGGGCAAGCTCGGTAATCCCGAGGTACAGCCCGTTGTATACAAGATCGCTACAGAGCAGCTGACATATTATTTTGAGGAGCATCCCGAAACTGCTCAGATAATCATGAACAAGGCTATCAATTCTCAGGCTGCACGCGACGCTGCAAAGCGCGCGATGGAGGCGAAGAGAAAGTCTGTTATGGACAGCAACGGTCTACCCGGAAAGCTTGCTGACTGCTCTGAATCCGATCCTACAAAGACTGAGATATACATCGTAGAGGGTGACTCTGCGGGTGGCTCTGCAAAGAGCGGTCGTGACAGACGTTTTCAGGCTATCCTTTCTCTGTGGGGCAAGATGCTCAACGTTGAAAAGGCAAGAGCTGATAAGGTCTATAACAATGATAAGCTGTCGCCTGTTGTAAAGGCGCTCGGTACAGGCATAGCAGAGGATTTCGATATTACAAAGCTGCGCTATGGCAGAGTTGTTATCATGGCGGATGCCGATGTTGACGGTATGCATATAAGAACGCTGCTGCTGACATTCTTCTTCCGCTTTATGCGTCCGCTGCTTGAGCAGGGTCATGTGTACTGCGCACAGCCTCCGCTGTTCAAGGTATGGCGCGGAAAGCAGGTTCGTTATGCATTCTCCGATGAGGAGAGAGATGAGTATATCGCTGAGCTGATGGGTGATAATCCCAATGCAAAGGTAGATGTTCAGCGCTACAAGGGTCTTGGTGAGATGGATCCCGACCAGCTTTGGGAAACAACAATGAATCCCGAAACACGCACTATGCTACGCGTAAGTGTAGAGGACGCTGCAAAGGCTGACGAGATAATGACTATCCTGATGGGTGACAAGGTCGAGCCTCGCCGTGAGTTTATTGAGAGAAATGCAAAGCTCGCGGTAAATCTCGATATCTGATCTGTGAGGTGTTTCTATGGCAGGACTATTACCTGATTTCAGCAACGAGATAAATGAAGATCGCTCTGACGCACTGCTTAGATTCAGCTACGACAATACGCTGGAAGAGATAGACGGCGCGATGGCGACATTTCAGCAGAGATATACAGGAAAAAAGCATAAGATAATGCTTGTTGCATATATCATACTGACTATCGCTGCAATAGTATTGATAATATTCGATCATACGAATATACTTCCGTATTTGGCGCTGGTATTCTGTATCTTTAATCTGTATTATACGCTGACAGACAGAAAACGCATGAGGAAAAAGATAATCAATGCGATAAAGGATACAAATCCCGAGGATTATACAGCGACCGTTTATGATGATAAGATCGAGATAGAAACTGTTATCATGCCGAAAGAAGGCGAGATACAGATGGAATCCAACGATGAAGAAACGCAGAACATTGCACCGATTAAAAGCGTTTTTGTTTATGGTGCGGATATGTTGGATTTCGATGAAAACGAGGATTCGCTGCTGCTTATTGTTGCAAGGCGACAGACATACTGCTTCCCTAAGCGTTGCATGACAAAGGAGCAGGAGGAGCAGCTGCGCTGTATACTTAAAGAAAAGACAGAAATGTGATCTGTTGAGATGCTGAGTATCAGCATTTCAAGGAGGAAAAATGGATATTGATTTCAGTTCAGAAAAGCTTATAAATATCGACCTTGAGGAAACCATGAAGGACTCCTTCATCCAGTATGCGATGTCGGTAATCACTTCAAGAGCGCTTCCTGATGTGCGTGACGGTCTTAAGCCTGTTCATCGCCGTATCATCTATACGATGAACGAGGCAGGAAATACCTCTGATAAGCCTACGCGTAAGTGTGCGTATACTGTCGGAGAGGTATTAGGTAAGTATCACCCCCATGGTGACGCTTCCGTTTATGACGCTCTTGTAAGACTTGCGCAGGATTTCTCGCTGCGTTATCCACTTATCACGGGTCAGGGCAACTTCGGCTCGGTGGATGGTGACCCCGCTGCGGCTTACCGTTATACTGAGGCTAAGCTTGCAAAGATATCCGATGAGATGATACGCGATATCAACAAAAAGGTCGTTGATTTTACAACAAACTATGATGACAAGCTGCAGGAGCCTGTTGTGCTTCCGTCGCGCTTCCCCAATCTGCTTGTAAACGGCAGTAATGGTATCGCGGTAGGTATGGCTACCAATATTCCTCCCCATAATCTTGGTGAGGTAATAGACGCTCTTAAACTGATGATAGATGACCCTGAGGTTACTATCGAGGAGATAATGGGTGTTATTCAAGGCCCCGATTTCCCGACAGGCGGCATCATCATGGGTTACAGCGGTATACGCTCCGCCTACTACACAGGACGAGGCAAGATAATTCTCCGCGGCAGAGCTGAGATAGTTGAGGAAAATAACCATACCCGTATCATAATCAATGAGATACCGTACATGGTAAACAAGGCGCGTCTGCTTATGAGCATCGGTGACCTTGTGCGCGACAAGCGTATCGAGGGTATATCTGTTGTTCGTGATGAGTCCGACAGAAACGGTATGCGTATCGTTATCGAGCTTAAGCGTGACGCTAATGCAAACGTTGTGCTTAATAAGCTGTACTCCTACACTCAGCTGCAGGATACTGTAGGTGTTATCATGCTTGCGCTGGTTGATGGTCAGCCTAAGGTGCTTCCGTTGCGCGATATGCTGGAGCAGTATCTCAACTTCCAGGTGGAGGTAGTTACACGCCGCACAAAGTATGATCTTGAAAAGGCACAGGAGCGTGCGCATATCCTGGAGGGCTTCCTGCTTGCTATCGACTTCATCGACGAGGTAATTGCGATAGTTCGTCACAGCAAGACTCTGCAGGAGGCAAAGGAGCGCCTTGTGGAGCGCTTCAAGAATGTTGACGTTTCAAGAACTGGTCTGTTCCCCTCAAACACCTATTCTCTTACTGAGGTGCAGGCTGATGCAATCGTACAGATGCGTATCGGTCAGCTGACAGGTATGGAGGAATCCAAGATCGCTGATGAACTTGGTGAGAAGAGAGAGCTTATCAAGGAATATATGGCTCTGCTTGCAGATCATAACAAGATGTTGCATCAGATAGGCGATGAGCTTGATGTCATCAAGAAGAAGTATAACGATGCAAGAAGAACATCTATCGAGCCTGTAAGCGGCGAGGTGGATATTGAGGATCTTATCCCTCAGGAAGATTGCGTTGTTACCTATACAAATATCGGTTACATCAAGCGCCAGCCTGTGGAGATCTACAATATCCAGAAGCGCGGCGGACGCGGTGTTTCGGGTATGAAGCAGCGTGATGAGGATTTCGTGGAGAATATGTTTATCTCCAACACTCATGAGAATATCCTGTTTATTACAAATTTTGGTAATATGCACAGAATAAAGTGCTATGAGATACCTGAGGGCGGCAGACAGTCACGCGGTATGAATATCGTTAACCTGCTTCAGCTTGAAGAGGGTGAGCGCGTTGCGGCAATGATGACTACGGTCGATTTTGCTGAGAACAAGTATTTCATCTGTATCACCAAGAACGGTATAGTAAAGCGTACTAATCTTTCTGAATACAAGAACATCCGCAAGAGAGGTCTGCGTGCTATTACTGTTGCTGAGGATGACGAGATAGTATCTGCATTCCTGACTGAGGGTGACTGCACAGTGCTTGTTGCTTCAAGAAACGGTATGTCTATCCGCTTTGACGAAACCAAGGCCCGTCCTCTTGGCCGTACAGCAAGAGGTGTACGTGCTATCAAGCTGCGTGAGGGCGACTATGTTGTTGGCGCAACAAAGATATTCGACGATCAGGCTACTATCCTTACTGTAACGGATAAGGGTATGGGCAGACGTTGCGCAATATCCAGCTACCGTGAGCAGAACAGAGGCGGTCTTGGTCTTAAAAACTATCCTGTCAGCGATGAAAAGGGTTACGTTTGCGGCATAAGAACACTTGGCCCTGATGATGATGTTATCCTCATCAGTACAGATGGTGTAATCATCCGCTTCCGTGCAAATGACCTGCGTGTTATGGGACGTCCTGCATCGGGTGTGCGAGTAATGCGACTTGGGGAGGAGAGCAAGGTTGCTTCCTTCACAAGAACTGCTCATGATGAAAATGAGGAAACAACAGAGATCGAAAAGGTTTCTGATGAGGAGATCGCAGCTTCTCTTTCTGAGGAAGCAAGCGAGGTAGTTGAGCCTGATGTAGAGCCGACAGATGACGACGATACGCAGGAAGAAGCCGCTGACACTGAAGATTAATTGATTTTAACGCGCCCGAGCGATAAACTGTTCGGGCGTGTTTTTCGGATTGTTCCACGTGGAACAGAATGAGATTGAAAGGATAATGACTATGGGATATACTCTGGAGGAGTATGATGTTGTTGTTATAGGAGCGGGTCATGCAGGCTGCGAGGCGGCTCTTGCTGCAGCAAGACTTGGGATGAAGACAGCGATATTCACTCTGTCGCTTGATTGCATTGCAAATATGCCGTGCAATCCTTGTATCGGTGGCTCTGCAAAGGGACAGATGGTGTGTGAGATAGACAGTCTTGGCGGAGAGATGGGAAGAGCGGCAGATGCTACGTTCATCCAGTCGCGTATGCTGAACAGGGGCAGAGGCCCTGCTGTGCATAGCCTTAGAGTACAGAGTGACCGAGTGAAATATCATCAGTATATGAAGAAGTGTCTTGAGAACACTCCTGATCTCTACATTAAGCAGGCAGAGGTTGTGTCTGTTGATGCAGAGGATGGAAAGATAACAGCAGTGCATACAAAGCTGGGTGCGGTGCATCCATGCAAGGCTGCTATAATCACTACGGGTACTTATCTTAACGGAAAAATACACATAGGCGAGCTGAATTATGAGGCAGGACCTGATAATGTGCTCCCGTCAACAGGGTTGACTGATTGCCTTAAAGAGCTTGGATGCACGATGCGACGCTTTAAGACCGGCACTCCTGCAAGAGTGCATAAGCGCTCAATTAATTTCGATGTTCTTGAAAAGCAGATAGGCGACGAACAGATCATACCATTTGCTTTCGATAATGACAGTGAGCTTGAAAATCTTGTGGAGTGTTATGTTTCTTATACAAATGAGGAAACACATAAGGTGATACTGGATAATCTGCACAGGTCGCCGTTGTATTCGGGAAGGATAGAAGGCGTTGGCCCGCGTTACTGTCCCAGTATTGAAGATAAGATAGTGCGATTCAAGGATAAGGAGCGGCATCAGCTGTTCTTAGAGCCTATGGGCCTTGATACTGATGAATATTATGTGCAGGGAATGAGCAGCTCTCTTCCTGAGGATGTTCAGCTAAAGTTCATGCGCACGATAAAGGGTCTTGAAAATGTAGAGATAATGCGTCCTGCTTACGCTATCGAATATGATTGCTGCGATCCGCTGGAGCTGCTTCCCACATTGGAATTTAAGAAGATATCAGGGCTTTATGGTGCAGGTCAGTTCAATTGTACAAGTGGCTATGAGGAGGCTGCAGCGCAAGGCATCATCGCGGGAATCAATGCGGCACGAAAGATACAGGGAAAGGAGCCTGTTATTCTTGATCGCGCTTCAAGCTATATCGGCACGCTGATAGATGACCTTGTGACAAAGGGTTGCACAGAGCCTTACAGAATGATGACGTCACGTAGCGAATACCGACTGATACTCAGGCAGGATAATGCGACAGAGCGCCTTTTGCCACTTGGTCACGAGATTGGGCTGGTTTCGGATGAGCGATATCAGCGGTATCTTGATGAAAGAAAACAGGTCGAGGACGAGTTGGAGCGCATTAGAAAGACTACGATACATTCGAGCGAAGCGCTCAACGAGATGCTTGTAGCGCGCGGCACAAGTCCAATCACTAACGGAATACGCATGATAGAATTGCTGAAGCGTCCGCAGCTTTCATATGAGGATCTGAAACCGTTCGATAAAAAGCGCCCTGAACTAAAATATTCGATTGTGAACAAGTTGGAGATAGAGCTGAAATATTCGGGATATATCAAAGTACAGCAGGAGCAGATAGACAAGATGCGTAAGCTTGAAACAAAGCTTCTGCCTGAAGATATGGACTATCGTGAGATAAAGGGTCTGCGCCTTGAAGCACAGGAAAAGCTCAATAAGTTCAAGCCGCTGAATGTTGGTCAGGCAGGACGTATTTCAGGTGTTAATCCTGCAGATGTTTCGGTGCTGCTGGTCTGGCTTGCTGGCAAGGGAGGTAATAATGGACAGGATTAAATATGTAGTTGACGGGTTTGCAAAAGCGGGTATAGATATTTCAACTCGTCAAGCCGAGCAGTATGTCAGGCTTTGTGATTTCATGGTCGAATATAATAAAAATGTCAATCTCACTGCTATAACCGAATTTGAGGACGTGGTGATGAAGCATTTTATTGATAGTGTTCTTCCGTTTACGATGGTAGAGATAGATCAAGGCGCGAGCTTTATTGATGTTGGCACAGGTGCAGGCTTTCCATCTCTTCCACTGCTGATATATCGTCCTGATTTAAAAGCCACGCTCTGTGACAGTCTTAATAAGAGATGCGTATATCTTGAAAAGGCTTGCGCTGAGATTGGTGTTACTGCAAAGATCGTCCATGCGCGAAGCGAGGAGCTTGGACGCAAGCTTCGCGAAGAATTCGACTTTGCTACAGCAAGGGCAGTTGCAGCAATGCCCGTTTTGATGGAATATTGTCTGCCATTTGTTAAGGTAGGTGGCAGGTTCATTGCATTAAAATCGGTCAACGAGGATATCTCGGTGGCAGCGAATGCAGCGAAGCTCCTTGGCGGCTCAACTCCTGAAGTTACTGACTACACGCTTCCAAGTGGCGATGACAGACGCTTTGTTATAACAAAAAAGATATCAGCAACTCCGACAAAATATCCAAGAAGCTCAACTAATATTGCAAAGAAACCGCTTTAATGCGGTTTCTTTTGTATTATATAGTCATATCTTCATGATTCCTGCGATATTTCCCTATGGAAATAATGTGTTCTTAATGGTACAATTGAAATATAACAAAGGAGGTACTTATGAAAACATTATTTGCACAAAAAGAAAAGCAGGTTCAGAAAGTTGTTCTTATTTCAGTTGAAAGCCTTGCGGCTAATAAAGCACAGCCCAGAAAAAATTTCGATGAAGTGTCGATATACTCATTGGCGCAGAGTATTAAGGAGAACGGTATCTTGCAGCCGATTTGTGTACGAAGAAATGGCATCATGTATGAGATAATCAGTGGCGAGAGAAGATGCCGCGCTGCAAAGCTTGCAGGGCTGACAGAAGTACCATGTATCGTTATGGAGGTGGATGACGAGCGTTCTGCAGTGCTTGCGCTTATCGAAAATATACAGCGCAGTGATCTCAGTTATTTTGAAGAGGCTATTGCTATCAACGAGCTTATCACAGTATATGGATTAACCCAATCTGAGGCAGCAAAGCGGCTCGGCAAGGCACAATCAACAGTTGCAAATAAGCTGCGGTTGCTGAGATTTACAGATGCTGAACGAAATCTGCTTGCAGGGAGCAGCGTTTCTGAGCGGCAGGCGCGTGCGCTGATAAGGATAGATGATAACGGAAAAAGGGCAAAGCTGCTGTATGATGTTGTACGAAGGCATCTTAATCTGGAGCAGACAGAAGCATTGGTGAATGATTGTTTGTCCGGTGGTAGTCATAATGTAAAGCAATCAAAGAAGTCAATCTTTAATATTCCGGTGCCTAAAGTATATCTGAACAGTATAGACCGCATCGTCAGCAGAATGAAGAGCGCTAATATCTCTTGCGAAACGATAACTAATCACAATGATGGGTATTTTGAATATACGATAAAAATACCTATAGAATAATGAATGTTCCACGTGGAACATAGCAAAAAAGGAAAAAGTTCCACGTGGAACAAAAAATGTTCAAAAACAGCGGTGTCAGAGGTTGAAGTGAACCCCAAAGTTTAGACAGAATTATTAAATAATATGAAAATGAGTTCGGTATTGCACCGGGCTCATTTTTAGTCTAGAAGAAATTCTTTCGTGATTGTAATAATGAATGTATTCATTCA
>SVMQ01000066.1 GCA_015067375.1 Oscillospiraceae bacterium
TATAACATCGAGCAAGCGCCTCGGCGCGTTTGATTTCGTTCAGCAGAAGAAGCGCGACGGGCTTGCGCGCAGGATAGGCTTCTCATATCACGACAACGCGGAGCTGCTTGATGTTATACTGACCGAGCATCCCGAGATGGAATTCGTGCAGCTTCAGATAAACTACCTCGACTGGGAGGACTGCAACGTGCAGTCGCGCGCCTGCTACGAGGTCGCAAGGAAGCACGGCAAGGATATCATCGTTATGGAGCCTGTCAAGGGCGGCACGCTTGCAAATGTACCCGAAAAAGCGGAGCGCCTTTTCAGGCAGGCGCAGCCCGAAATGTCCGCCGCGTCATGGGCGATACGCTTTGCGGCAGGCTGCGAGGGAGTTATCTGTGTGCTGAGCGGCATGAGCAATATGCAGCAGCTCAGCGACAACACAGGCTATATGCGCGACTTCGTGCCGCTGACAGCGGAGGAGAGGGCGCTGGTATTCAGGGCGGCGGATATCATCAATTGCGCGGTGTCCGTGCCGTGCACTGCCTGTCGCTATTGCGTGGAGGGCTGCCCGATGAATATCCCGATACCCGACCTTTTCGGACTGTACAACACCGACAAGGGCAACACGGACGGATATGCGGAGCTTACTGCGGAGCATGGCAAGGCGAGCGATTGCATCGCCTGCGGTCAGTGCGAGGGTCATTGTCCGCAGCATCTGGAGATAATAAAGTATCTGCGTGATGTGGCGGTAGCATTTGAGTAATTTTAAGGGAAGTGTTAAAGTGGCAGGCGGCGTGTACATTCCGCAGCGGACGTATGAGCGGCTAAAATGCATATATTCCGAGCGCATCACGGTAGTGTGTGCGCCGACGGGCAGCGGAAAAAGCACCATCCTGCGTGAATTTGTGCGGCGCTCGCGGCCTGACGGGTATTCCTGCAGATTTGTCACGGGCTGCAGCAGCATGGATGAGTGCTTCGGCAGTATGTGCAGGATATTGTTCGGAAAGCCTGAGCGTATGCCGATAATCGACGAGGACGCCGCGACGCTGTATGGCAGGTTTCGTGAGGTGCGGCTGGAAAGACCGCTGCTGGTGGTGCTGGACTGCTCTGTTTCTGCGGAGATGTTGCTTGGAAACCTTCATTGCCTCAGGCTGTTTCAGCTGTGCGAGGGTCTGCATATCGTGGCGGTGAGCGATGAATATTCGCACTTTCAGCACAGGCTTATAACTCAGCTATCGTTGTGCGAGATAACAGAGCAGGAGCTTGCGCTGACCGCGGAAGAAACGCGGCAGTATCTCTCGCTGTGCGGTGCGGATAATGCTGACTATGAAAAGATAGCGGCAAGGACGGGCGGCAATATCTTCAGGATAAGTCTTTGCGCGCTCATGATAAAGCAGGGGATACACATACGCTCCTATGACACCATAAGGCTTATACACGCGGCGCTCATCAGCAGTGTTGACAGGGTGACGCACCTTGCGATGCTGTGTGCGTCGGCATATTTCGTCATAAATGAGAGCATCTGCAGCAAGCTTGCGGCAGTGCCTGTCATCGCGGCTTATTTCGGTGAGGACGCTTTCGACGTGAAGCGGCTGTATGACTGCCTTGACAGGGTGAATGCCGTGCTGTCTGTGGTGTCCGTGGACAAGCGGACGGGAGTATGCGAGGTGCATCAGCTTGCGCAGACAGCGATAAACCGTTCATTCGTGCTGCTGCCGCAGAACGTGCAGCACAGCATCTGTCTTGTCAATGCAGAGGTCTTTGCGGAGCGCGATATGTATTTCGTGGCATTCTGCAACTGCGTGATGGCGCGCGACTACTACAAGGCGGCGGAGATGGCGGAGAAAGGGGATTATGCTTCGATAATTCCTTTGTTCAATGCAAGGGAAGTGATGTTCAAGTTCGTTCTCGAATGTCCGCTTGACTGCCGACCCATACTTCCGTGGCTGATCCATGTGCTGGTGCTGATGATGTTCACGCCGTACAAGGAGCGTGTAATGTTCAGGTTTGACGAGATAATACGCTACATCTCCACCTCGACATCCTACACCGAGCGTGAAAAGCGCACCATGCTTGCTTATACCTATTCTATGAGGACTTATCAGGATTTCTATGTCATAGATAAGATGGGTATGAATATCAAGCGCGCATACGAGTATTTCAACGGCGAGAGAGTATACGCGCCGCCGTTTTATCTGTGGGCGCTGTATGTGCCGTCGGTGTTTGCGCTGGTACACAGGTATTCCGTGCCGCTTTCGGCACAGTCGGAGCAGTATGTGCGCTATAACCGTATGTATCTGGAGCTTTCGGGACAGGGCTGCTTTTTCGATCAGGTATACCTTGCGGAGATGCGCTACAGCGTGGGTGATATCGCTGACGCATGGGCAAGGGCGCGCGCTATCCTGCGCGAAGCGGTGCAGCCCGAGGATATCGCGCCGCGCCTTATCGCGTATACCGTGGCGACGAATTGTGCCATCCTTTCGGGCAGCTATGAGGAATACAAGGGCTACATCGCGGACGTTGCGGCGATAATGAGGGATGCGTCATCGGGCGAGGTGTATCAGATGGGTGCGCTGTGTCTGGCAATCATCGGCTGTCATGACGGCAGCGGTGCAGATGTGTGGAGGATAACTGCAGTGCCTGACGCGATGCTGCTGTCAAATCGTTTTGCAGCGCCGTTCTGTATGTATGTGCGCTGTATCTCCATGCTGGCGGATAAGGAGTATTCGCGCCTTATCTCGCGGCTGGACTATTTTCTGGATAATATCGCGGAAACGGGCAGCGAAACGCTGGAGCTTAAAGTAAGGCTGTGCGCGGCGGTCGCATATTATAATATGAAAGATATGCACGAGGCACTGGAGCAGATGCGCACTGTGCTGGGCGTGCTGGTCAGGTCTGAGGTGATAATGCCCGCGGTGGAGATGTGCATACACGCGCCGCAGCTGTTTGAGTATGCGAGGCAGCATATTTCGGAGCATACCGATTATCTCGGCGAGATAATGCGCATCGCAAAGCCTATGCGCAGGAGCGTTGACGACCTGCGCACGCGCCAGCTTACTGAGATAGGGCGCGAATTCAGGCATTATGATGCGGTGCGGCGGCAGCTGGACAGGCTGGATGAATGTGCGAAGGATGTGCGCAAAAGGCTCGGTATCACCGCAAAGGCGCTCGGCTATGCGGTATTTGCGGCGCACGGCTACTCTAATGAGGAGATAGCGAAGCAGTTTGGCAGCACCGCAGACAGCGTGAAAAGCAGCCTGAAACGTACCTTTGCCGTGCTTGGTGTGCGGTCGAGAGCGCAGCTGAAATATGTACAGGCAGTGCGCGAGTGCATGGTGGGGGAGCGGCTGTGCTGATATGATGTGTATTTTGCGCGGATGCTGTCGAATGTCAGAAATGTGTGGAAAAACTCTCGGCGGACACAAGATGTAGGCGACACGACGGTTGAATTTGACGATATATTGTGCTTAATGACGTTTTTTGGATGGGCGACCCCTGTTTTGGGGTCGCCTTTTTGTGTAAAATGCACAAAAATATGAACAAAAGTTTATCTCAGTTTTTTTCTAAAAGCGCTGAGTTTGCACTTGCAAAAATTTAAAAAGCGTTGTATACTTTAAGAGTGGGGAAAAGTGGTGAGAATTTCACTAAAGTGGAGAAAAAATCCACTGAAAAACATAAAAATGGGATCCGCCGCATTTTCTTTACGCAAGGGGAATATATCAAATATCTACGGAAAAGACCGCCTGAGGAGGGCGGAAACACGACTTGAAGGCTTTTTTCAAGGGGACTATGCGAATGGAAAGGGGGATAAGGGATGTACGGCGAGTTTGAGCATACGATAGACAGCAAGGGACGTATGAACTTCCCCGCAAAGCTGCGCGAATCACTCGGCGATCATTTCTTTATTTCCAAGACCATAGGTGAAAAATGTCTGACGGTACACACAGAGCAGAGCTGGAACTCCATCCGAGAGAGCTTAAAGGGAAAGCCCTCAAAGGTAGCGCTGCCTATCGAGCGTTTTTTGTTCGGTGGCGCTTGTGAGGCGGAGCCTGACAAGCAGGGACGTATCGCGCTCCCGCTGTCGCTGCGCACTTATGCCGACATCACCTCTGAGGTGGTAGTAGTCGGAATGGATGACCGTGCCGAGATATGGGACAAGGCGCTGTGGGCAGAGTATAATGAGAGAATTTCTGCTGAGGACATCGCCGCGTTTGCTGAGGAGATCGGTCTGTAATGGAGTTTTCACACATTTCGGTTTTGCTAAAAGAAACGGTTGACGGCGCGTTTTCAGACCCAAAGGGCGTTTACGCAGACCTCACCACGGGCGGAGGCGGTCACAGCCTGGAGCTTGCAAAAAGGCTCGACGGAGGACGGCTCATCTGCTTCGATCAGGACGCACAGGCGCTTGCTGCCGCTGGGGAGCGGCTTAAGGGCTATCCCGTGACGTTCGTAAAAAGAAATTTCTGTGAGCTTTCTGCCGCTCTGGACGAGCTTGGCATCGAGGCTCTTGACGGTATCATTGCCGATCTCGGCGTATCGTCGCATCAGCTGGACACGGCTGAAAGGGGATTTTCGTTCCACAACGATGCGCCCCTTGATATGCGCATGAGCAGCGAAGGCTTCTCGGCGCGCGATCTTGTAAATGAATATGACGAGGATGAGATATCCCGCATACTCTTCGCCTACGGCGAGGAGAAATTCGCACGAAAGATAGCAGCAGGCATAGTGAGGGCAAGGCTTGATTCTCCGATAGAAACAACGGGCGAGCTTGCCGAGATAATCAAAAACAGCGTTCCTGCAGCCTACCGCAGGGAGAAGAATCCCTGCCGAAAGACCTTTCAGGCGATACGAATCGAAGTAAACAAGGAGCTTGATGTGCTGGAAACTGCACTGACCGACGGCTTTGACAGGCTGAAGGTCGGCGGCAGGATGTCGGTGATAACGTTCCACTCCCTTGAGGACAGGATCGTTAAAACGCGCTTCAAGGAATTCTGCACGGGCTGTACCTGTCCGCCTGAATTTCCTGTGTGCGTTTGCGGAAAGCAGCCGCGCGGCGCGCTGGTCGGCAAAAAGCCGATAGTCGCGTCGTCTGAGGAGCTTGCCGTGAACAGCCGCAGCCGCAGCGCAAAGCTCAGGATAATAGAGAAGATAAGATAAAACATAGGAATTATAAGTGGTTTCCCCGTGCTGTCTGCAGCGGCAGGGGGAGCTTTGGAGGTTAGGAGGGGCTTCTGATGCAGATACCCGGAGATTACAATTCAAATCTTGCATACGACCTTTCCCGTTTTGATGTCGAGGAACAGGAAAGACAGAATGAACACCGCCGCAAGGAGCAGGAAAAGGTAAAGCAGGAGATAAGGATGAACAGCCGTTCTGTATCCAGAAGCGGCTCGCGCATCAAGCTGCTGCTTGGTGTGGGATTGGTATTCGCGGCGCTGTGCGCGGTGAATTTCCAGCTCACCACGTCTGACGACTGGGCGAGAAAGGTCACTGACCAGCAGGCGGCGCTTACCGCTGCACAGGAGGAGAACTCCCTGCTGCAGAGCAGGCTTGAGTCCAAGGTCAACATCAGCTATATCGAGGAATATGCTACAACGCAGCTTGGCATGGCTAAGGTCACCAACTCACAGATACAGTATCTCAGCGTCAACACTGAGGATCTTATCGAGGTGGAGCCTGACGGCGGCGACAGCCTTTTTGACGGCGTCAGCCGTTGGTTCGGAGATATGTTGGAATACATCGGTCTGTGATGGCATAATATAGGGGTGAACAAGCCCTTTACTCTGCCGGCAGTCAATATTATTGAGCAAGGTCGGTCTGAAAATCGGCTTTGCTCTTTTCTGGTTTTTAAGGAAGCGCCGATGGTGTGCGGTTCGTGCGGCGAACGGCTGTTCATAGGGTCATGTTTCACGGAGGGAAAATGAAATTTCTGAAATGGATATGGGAAAAGCTCAAGGCATGGGACCAGGCTGAGGGCGAGAAGCAGCGCATCATGAAGTCCCGCACAAAGCAGGTCATCATACTTGTGCTGGTGTGCGGATTTTCCGTGTGGGTGGGCTACAACCTGCTCAAATATTCGGTGCTTGACGGCGATAAGTGGAGGGTGCTTGCGAACAATCAGCAGATGTCCTCTGTCACCATCAGGGCAAACCGCGGCTCTATCTATGACGCAAACGGAACGGTGCTTGCACAAAGCTCCACGGTGTGGGATGTCATAATCTCTCCGCAGGATATATACAAGGCCGACCAGAAGGCGATAGAGGAATACAACGAGGCGGCTGAGGAAGCGGCGGACAACGACGAGCCTATCGACCCGTATGTGCCGCGCGCCGAGGTCATCTGCAAGGGACTGTCGGAGCTGCTGGATGTGGACTATGACAAGCTGATGGCTGCAACTACCAACCTCAACAGCCAGTATTACGTCGTAAAGCGCAAGGTGGAGAAGCCTGAGGTCAACGAGATAAATATTTTCATGGCTGACAACGGCATCGACACCGCGTCGGTATTCATGGAGGAGTCGTCCAAGCGCTACTATCCCAACAACGAGCTTGCGTCCAACATAATCGGCTTCACGAATTACGAGGGCAGCGGCGTTTACGGACTTGAAGCATACTACGACAACTTCCTCAGCGGCACTGACGGTAAGGCGGTCTATGCAAAGGATGCCTACGGCAGGGAGATGGCGTACACCAATGACGCGTACTTCTCCGCGGTGGACGGCTACAGCTTAGTGCTGACGCTGGACGAGGTGCTGCAGCACTATCTTGAAAAAAATCTGGAGCTGTGCGTATCTCAGCATAGCGTCGTAAACCGCGCCTGCGGTATCATCATGAACTGCAAGACGGGTGCGGTGCTTGCGATGTCCACAGCGCCAAGCTACGACCTCAATAACCCGTCCACACTGTACAGCGCATACGACCTGCAGCGACTGGAGGAGCTGACAGCTTCCGACGCGCCGCAGGAGGAGATAGATAAGCTTGAGGCTACATACCGCGAGCAGCAGTGGAAGAACAAGGCTATCACAGAGCTTTACTACCCTGGCTCGGTATTCAAGACGATAACCTGCGCGGCAGCACTGGAGGAGGAGCTTGTGTCGCTCAATTCCACGTTCAGCTGCTACGGTGTTTATGATGTTGCGGGAACTCCCATCAAGTGCCACCAGAAGAACGGCGGACACGGCGAGCTTACCCTGCAGGAGGCGGTAACGAAGTCCTGCAACCCGTCCTTTATCCAGATAGGACAGCTGCTCGGCTCCGAGCGCTTCAGCAACTACCTTGAAGCCTTCGGCTTCACCGAGCCTACGGGCATCGACCTGCCAGGCGAGTCGGGAAGCCTTTATGTAAAGCGCGAGAACATGGGCCCTGTCGAGCTTGCGTCCTCCGCATTCGGACAGACCAACAAGGTAACTCCCATACAGATGGCTACGGCATTCTGTGCGGTGGTAAACGGTGGCTATCTCGTGACCCCCTACATCGTTGACAAGATACTGGACAGCGACGGAAACGTAGTTCAGACCACACAGGTGCAGATAAAACGTCAGGTCATCTCGGAGGAAACATCCGCGCAGATGCGTTCCATCCTCGAAAACGTAGTTGAGACCAACGGCGGCAGCAACGCCTATATCAGCGGCTACCGTATCGGCGGCAAGTCGGGTACTACCGAGAAGATCGACGAGCGCAACAAGCTGCTTGCCGAAACAGGCGAGGATAAGATGACATACGTTCCGTCCTTTGCGGCTTTCGCGCCTGCGGATGACCCTCAGATAGTGATGCTGGTAATGGCGGATACTCCGACAGGTACGCAGTATTACGGCTCTGCGGTTGCAGCGCCTGTAGTCTCCGCGGTATTCAAGGAGGGTCTGCCGCATCTCGGCATCTACCCGACCTACACAGCGGAGGAGCTTGAAAAGATGGACGCGGCTGTGCCTTACGTCCTCGGATATGAGGCGATGCGTGCGGAGTCCTCGCTTGCGGCTTCGGGCTTTGAGGTGCGCGTAATCGGCGACGCCACCACAAATGCGACGGTATCCACGCAGATACCCGCGGCATCGACGAGCATACCAAAAGGCTCGACGGTGGTGCTGTACTTAGGCAGCGCGGACAGCTACGAGCTTGAAGCCTCTGTCGTGCCTGATGTGCTGGATATGACGGTAGAGCAGGCTAACGAAGCACTGACCAATGCAGGCTTCAACATCAAGATATCGGGCGGCGCGGCGGAAAACGCCAACGCTGTCGCGGTGGAGCAGTCGCTTGCGGCAGGCACGGACGCATACAAGGGCAACGTTGTGGAAGTAACGTTCCAGGTAAATTCTTATTCTGATTAACGGCGGTGAGATGATGACTCTGTCGCAGCTTTTCAGCGGCATCGCGGAGATTTCCGCGGAAATATCGGAAACAGAGGTGACAGGCGTCACTTCGGACAGCCGCGAGGTGGAGCGTGGTTTTGTATTCGTGTGCATAAAGGGCGCAAGCTTCGACGGTCACGATGTTGCGGAGAAGATGCTTCAAAAGGGCGCGGCAGCGGTCGTGACGGAGCGGCTGCTCGGTCTTGACGGAGAGGTGAATGTGCCCAACTCGCGCAGGCTGTACCCTGAGCTGCTGTCGGCTTTCTACGGCAGACCCACGCAGCGCATAAAGCTTGGCGCGGTCACAGGCACCAACGGCAAGACTACTGTCGTAAACCTCTGTGCAGGCATCATGAGGGCGCTCGGCAGGCAGGTCGGCGTTATCGGTACGCTCGGCGTTGACACGGGAAAGGGACTGCAGTATACACACGGCGGCCCTCCCACCACTCCTGAGCCGAGGCGGCTGTACAGCCTTTTCGCTGAGATGGCTGACATCGGCACGGAATACTGCTTCATTGAGGCAAGCTCACAGGCGCTGGCACAGTATCGCTTTGCGGCGGAGCGCTTCGGCGCGGCGGCATTCACCAACCTCACGCAGGATCATCTTGACTATCACAAGACCATGGAAAACTACTACACCGCGAAGCGCACGCTTTTCGATATGTGCGAGAATGCGGTGCTGAATATCGACGACGACTACGGCAGGCGCACTGCCGATTACTGCCGCGAAAACGGCGTCCCCTGCATCACGACGAGCGTGGCGGAGGAAGCGGACTACTACACCGAGCAGGTCAACCTTTCGCCGGACGGCGCGGAGTTTTTCCTGACGGACAGGGCGGCACAGAAGACCTATCCCGTGCGCATAGCTATGACGGGTCTTTACAACGTCAGCAACGCGATACAGGCGGCGGTGATGTGCAGCAGGATGGGCTTTCCGCTGTGGAAGTGCCTTGAGGCGCTGGAGAGCGTCAAGGGTGTGGGCGGCAGACTGGAAACGCTGTACAGCGGAGCTTACACGATACTGCGCGACTACGCGCACAC
>SVMQ01000067.1 GCA_015067375.1 Oscillospiraceae bacterium
CATCTGTTGTTATGTTATGATAGCGCATTACATACTCCTTCTGTCCTTTATCTCCTCCATCTTCGCGTGGTTAAGGCGCGTGTCGCCCTTTACGCGCGAGTAGGAGAGATAGCCGTTCATTCGGTCTATCTTAGTGAGGTTGGTGCTGCCGCACTTGGGGCATACATCCATCTCAAGCTGCTGGTGACCGCAGTCGTCGCAGTAGGCAAGCGAGAGGTTCACGCCCTCGTAGAAGCCCATCTTCATCGCGCGGCGCACGAGAGTCTTTACCGCCTCGCGGTTGTAGTCGATGGGATAGCGAACATACTGTATCTTACCGCCGTTGAAAAGATCCCAGAAGCGCTTTTCAAGATCCTGCTTCGCGATGGGCGTGATATCCTCCGAAACATGGCAGTGGAAGCTGTTGGAAACATACTCGCGGTCGGATACGTTCTCTACGATGCCGTACTTCTTTCTGAACTGCTGTATCTGAAGTCCGCACAGATTCTCAGCAGGCGTGCCGTAGATAGCGTACAGATGACCGTCCTCTTTCTTGAACTCCTGTATGCGCTTGTTGATGAACTCCATCGTTTTCAGTGAAAAACTGCCGTCCTGCACCAGCGACTTTTTATTGGCTATCTGCTCAAGCTCATTCAGCGCGGTTATGCCGAAGGAAGCTGTCGCGTATTTAAGCAGCGGCTTTATCTTGTCATGGATGCCAAGGTGTCCCTCAAGGAAGCCGCCCTCGCAGTAAGCAAGCGGATTTGTGCTTGCTTTAAGCTCACCGAGATAGTCATAAGTTCTGATATGGATGCGGCGGATGAGGTTAAGGTAATAATCCAGCACCTCGAAGAAATCCCTGCTCTCCTGCTGCGCCTTTGCATATATCATCGGAAGATGCAGCGATACCGCGCCGATATTGAAGCGTCCCACGAAAACAGGCTTGTCGTCCTCGTCGGCGGGCTCCATGCCTCCGCGCTCAAACCACGGCGACAGGAACGCACGGCAGCCCATGGGGCTTATGATGCGACCGTATTTCTTGTATATAGAAGCCACATAGCCCTCGCCCGTAAGCGACAGCCAATCGGGGTACATAGCCTTCTGAGAGCAGTCGATGCCTGCCTCGAAAACATCCTCAAGCTCACAGCCCTCACCATGCAGGTTCTCGTCATACAGGAACACTATCTTCGGGAACAGCACAGGCTTTTTGCAGGTCTTTTTGCCCTGACCGTTCTTTCGCACCTGAAGCATGATGATGCTCGCCATCTTTGCGAACTTGCTTCTGCCCGTTCCTGCCGTCATGGTGATGAACGGATAGTCGCCGCGGCTGGACGAAACGGAGTTGAACTTGTACTCCCAGCCCTGGAAGCCCTGCTCAAAATCCACGCGCACATCAGCCATCGCCTCGCGGTCGGCTACCTCGTCCGAAACGCCGAGCGACTTGTAGCGCTCGAACTGCTTCTGATAGGTCTTTTCAGCGTAGGGCGCAAGCAGCTCATCCACGCTTGCAACGGTAAATCCGCCGTACTGCTGGCTTGCAGCGGACAGCGTGATATCTCCGATGACATCGAACGCAACGGCAAGCGTTTTCGGCTCGTTATACCACAGATTGCCCATCTCAAAGCCGCCCTCGAGCACGCTCTTTACATCGAACAGGCAACAGTTCATGGTGTCGCGGCGCGCGCTCATGTCATGGACATAGATGTAGCCCTCGCGGCACGCCTGCAGCTCCTCCGTAGTCATGAAAAACTTCTGATACAGCTCCTTGTTCAGCTGGTTGAATATCAGGCTGCGCTTGGTGGAAACGAGCGCGCTGTCGGTGTTGGAATTCTCCTTATCTCCGATGTACATGATGGACTGGCTCTTTTTGTACACCTCGTCCAGCATGTGTACGAAGTCCTGCTTGTAGTTGCGATAGTCCTTGTAGCTCTTTGCAACGGCAGGGTTTGTGGCTTCAAGTGCACCCTCGACGATATTGTGCATCTGCGCGATGGATATCTCCTCAACGCCCAGCGCCTCTGCCCTTTCCGTCACGAATCTGCAGATGTAATCTATCTCAGCCTCGGAAAACCTGTACATAACGCGCGTTGCGGATTTGTTGACCGCGTCCACGACCTTCTGTACGTTGAAATCCTCTTTTGTATTATCCTTTTTAATAATCCTTATCATTTATACTACCCTTTCGCCCGAACAATATATAGTGGAACATCAATAATGATAGCACATTTTATTGTACCTGTCAACGATATTTCGGGACAATTCACTGCAAAATACTGCACAAATCTGCAATGCTATTTCCGTGCATAATCCCATCTTGACAACGCAAGAGTGCGCCACACAAGGTGTAACGCGTTACACTGATGATCATTTACAAGCATAAAACCAATTATCTGTGATCTGTTCAACAAAGATACGATCATTATCATTATGTTCAGGCAAATTTACAAAATTCGGCTTTCTTGCAGAGGGGGAATATATAAACGAAGCTCGCCCATTCTCGATCCCAAATGACGCAAAATCCTCATTCACAAACAAATTTGCAAAGCCAAGATGGTCTAACCTGAACACAGCCTTTACAGTAGTAAATGCTTGCTTTTGCTCCTGTGTCAGTGGATAGCGTAATTGCCCGTTGCTGTTATAGCAAACCATACTATTCATATCGGCATCAAGATCGAACAACCATACATCGCTGTCATCCTTGTTGTTCCTGTAAAGCTCCATGCACGTTTTTGCCGCTGTTTCAAAACTGCTTATATTATCGGTAAGCATAGATCTTTCGTAGGAAATAGTTTTTTTGGGTGCGATCAATAAATAAACTGACATCGCCACGATGATAAGCAGGACAAAGCCCGCTGTGAGCAGTATTTTTCTTTTTGTCACGAGATATCACCTTCGTAATCACTGTCACCGTAATAACTGCCAGTTTTCACCTCAGCAGCAATCCCAGTTGTACAGTACGCGCGAGAAATCGAGGTTTTTCAGGTCATCGGAATTTATGAAGAAATTACCCACGCCGCAGTCGCCCCACATTATCTCGTCCTCGCCGTCGCCCTCTGTGTCAAGCTGGAACAGCAGAGTGTCGCACTTCGCGTAGTCCTCGTTGTAGCCGCGAGGATCCTCCTGTGTGAAGTATGCGTAGCCGCCGATGTGGCATCCTAAGCCGCCGTCCGCCGCGTCATACAGTGCGTCGTACAGCTGCTCGTCCACCATGCGCAGACCAAGCTTACCGCTTCGTTCGCTACCGAATATCGACACTATCTCGCCGCCGAAAAGCTGATTATAGCACTTCACAACTGTATCTTCAAAGCGATAGTCCGCGGAGCTTATTGCGCCGAACTCGGGTGCGGATGCTTTCAGCAGGAACTCGCCCTTGAACGGGAATGCCCAGAACTCATCCTCGTCATATTCGGGCATATCGGCATCGCTGATGAGCAGGCTTTCATCCGCGATGATATCCGCATGATATATCACGCGGAAGCCGTTCTGGTTAAAGCCGTCCTTGAAATCCATGCCCACCACATCATCATCGGCACAGCCTGCAAAAAACTGGAGTATTCCCTTTTCGGGGAAGCCCTCGATATGCGGAAGTGTGCCGAAATTAAGCTGTGCAAGCAGGCGCAGAGGTCTGCCCTGTAGCTCGCCCTCGCGCACCGTGGGGTACTCCATGTTCTTCGGGAAATAGGGCGTGCCGCCAAGCTTGCTGTCAAATACGCTGCACTCGGAGCGCACAGGCTTTAAGCGCACGCAGAGCCGCGGCGGAATTTCCATGTTTATTGCTGTCATAAGCTTGCCAAGCTTACTCAATGTCTGTGAGCTGTACTTCGGCAGCCTGCTTCTGTCAACAAATCCGCCAAACTGGAATGCGCCGCCATCGGGCAACTCGTAGGTGTAATTCTCGCCCTTTTCGTCTGCATAATCAAGGATAAACTCCGACATCTCTTCTGCATTGGGTGCAGGATTAGTCTTATAAAATTCTTTTAGCTCTTTTAAAAAATCGTTAAGCTCAGGCATGATTTCCTCCTAAAACAGAAAAGCCCCGAACAGTCACACAAAACTCCGTCCTGCTTTCCCCGCAGGACAGAGCCTATGTTTCCCCATTCAAGGCTTTATTTTTCTTTACTTTGTATTTATTATAAGAATGACAATGATACTTATGTCAAATAATCAACGCCGATATAAACAGGCTTATCGTCTTTCATCCTGAAGCCTATTACATCGCCCCAGTCGCCCTCGCCCTCTACGATATATTCAAGGTGCTTGGCATTTTTCGGGACATTGATATAAACCGCGGTAAACCAGCAGTAATCAAGGATCTCAAGCGGATCGTTTATTTCAGGCGCGTCGCCGCATTCCTTTGCCGCCTTGATAAATCCCTTGCAAAGCTTTTTGAGAGTGCCGTCAGACAGCGAATTGACCGCCTCGATGCACTTTTCCGCATAGTCCTTTATCGAATAATGCTCGATATAGACGGAAAGCTCATCGCCGCCCTCGTCATCGCGTAGTATCTTGCTTTTGAACAAGCCCTCCCAGCTGTCGCCCTCGGTATTTATCCACTGTATCATATCATCTGTCCTCTGTTACTTTGTGCCGAAAAGTCTGTCGCCGCCGTCGCCGATACCCGGAACGATGTACAGATCCTCGTTGAGTCCGTCGTCGATAGCGCCGCAGATGATCTCAACGTCGGGGTGAGCGGTCTGCAGAGCCTTGATGCCCTCGGGGCAGGTCAGCACGCACATGAACTTGACGTTCTTAGCGCCTGCATTCTTGCAGATCTCAACAGTCTTGACTGCGGAAACGCCTGTTGCAAGCATGAGGTCAAGGATGATGACCTCGCGGTTTGCGATGTCAAAGGGCAGCTTGCAGTAGTACTCAGCTGCGGAGTTGCTGTTAGCCTTGTCACGGTAGATGCCTACATGACCTACCTTTGCGGCAGGAACGAGCGCCAGCGCACCGTCCACCATACCAAGACCTGCTCTCATGATCGGCACGAAAGCAACCTTTCTGCCGCTGATGATCTTAGCGTTAGCCAGCGCCAGAGGAGTTTCGATCTGAACCTCCTTCAGGGGAAGATCGCGTGTTGCCTCGTAGCAGATGAACATGGATATCTCGGATACCAGCTCTCTGAACTCCTTGGAGCCTGTATTCTTATCGCGCAGCAGAGAGATCTTGTGCTGCACTAAGGGGTGGTCACAAACATGTACGTTTTCCATAATCAATTTTCCTCCAGTTTCATTACCTTTTCAACGCGTCTTGCGTGTCTGCCGCCCTCGAACTCAGTGTCAAGGAAGATATCGACTATCTCGCAGGCAAGACCTGCACCGATAACACGGCCGCCCATGCAAAGCGCATTTGCGTCATTGTGAAGCCTTGTGAACTTCGCGGAATACCAGTCGCCGCAAAGCGCCGCGCGTATTCCCTTTATCTTGTTGGCAGCCATAGAGATACCGATGCCCGTGCCGCAGATGAGTATCGCCTTTTCGCACTCACCCGAAAGCACCTTTTCGCAGGTCGCCGCAGCGATATCGGGATAATCCACCGCCTCGCCGTTGCAGCCGCAGTCGATGAACTGCACGCCCTTTTCTTCAAGGTGCCTGATGACTTCGAGCTTCAGCTCATAGCCGCCATGATCACAACCAATTGCTATCATATAATGTCCTCTTTTCGGATCGACTTACCCCAAAGGGTATATTTTATTATATACCTTTTTCAGCTATAAATCAAGTAGTTTTTGAGATTTTTCAATCCGCATCCATTCCAAGATGATACTTTCCGCAGTGCAGACACCTGAACAGATATCCGCATATCGAACCGTTTTCGGAAAGTGCATCACGCAGAAATTCCCTTGTATTATCGTCGAATCTGTCAAGCACCTCGTCAGCTATGCCCATTTCATTCAGCTTATCTATTCCTGCATAGCCGATAAACGCGCAGTAATCGCCGCAGCAGGCAAGCCACGCTTCGCCCTGCCAGCTGTGATAGCCGGGGGTACGCTCATAAAGCTCACGCTGCTTTTCGGGGTCGTCTACCTTGTCGTCCTCCGCATACTGTATGAAAGTGCCGTCAAATTTCTCGGCGGCCTTTCCTGATGCAATGCACTCGGGACACAGGCAGTCTATGCTGTCAACGCAGTACATCATATCATAGGAGTATTCCGTTTCCCTGCCACAGCATTCGCATACGGGATAGTGACCGTCTTCCGCCTTAAAGAAAATATCAAGTTCGTAAACATTGGGGTGATATTTAAACTTAACCTTTTCTGACTTACCCATAATGCTCCTCCGTCAATCCCATTCCACATCATCCGCATGGTCGCGCAGAAAGCCGAACAGCTTCTCCTCGTCGCTGACGAGCGCGGTGATGATACCGCAAAGCTGCTTTGCTCTTGCCTCGTTATCGGAAGTTCCGCTGTAGTACGCGCTGTAGGAGCCTGCCTCGGGGTCTGCATCAAGTCCGTCAAGCAGGTCGGGCGCATTATAGCTCAGATAGCAATTTATCAGCGCATCCCAGTTGTAGCCGTTCATGTAAGCGTCCTCGCACAGCTCGTTCATGCGCTCACCGAGGGCAAGTATCTCGTCGTCCTCGACCTCGAAGAATACGCCGTGGTCGTCGTTGTAATGCATCAAACGGATATACTCAGCCATTGTTCTTCTCCCTTTCAAGGCGCTCACGCTCTGCCTGCGGAAGCCTTAAATAGCTTGGCATAAGCGCCGCCGCGTCTATAGTTTCCTTTCCCTCTGCCGCAAGGCACACGCCCAGTCCGCGCTGATATCTCAGCGCCACGGGTGCAAGCGTGAAGCTATGCTCCGTCGCCTCATGCAGAAGCTCCGCGCCGTCGCCTGCAAGGATGATGTTTCCCGAGAGCTTTTTCAGCTCCTCATAAAGGTCGGCGCACTTTATCGCCCTGTCATCGCAAAGGCGCGTGATAACGCCGTTGCTGCTCTCGAAAAGCGCGTTGTACACCTGCGAGCATCTCGCGTCCATCGCACAGCAGATGATGCCGTCAACTCCGACGAAGTTATACGCGATAGCCTCCAGTGTGGATACCTCTATGCAAGGCTTACCCGCGCCCATCGCCATGCCCTTTACGCTGGCTATGCCTATGCGAAGTCCCGTAAACGAGCCTGGGCCTACTGTTACGGCGATCTCATCCACCTGCGACAGAGTGATATCCGCGCTTTTCATCATGCTCTCCACCATGGGAAGCAGCGTCTGTGAATGAGTGTGCTTTGTGTTGAGAAACTGCTCCGCGATCAGCCTGCCGCCGTCATACAGCGCGCAGCCTGCTGTTATCGCGGATGAATCTATGCCTAAGATCATTGGTTGCCTCCGTTACAGCCTGATGGCTGTTTCAATAGCTATCTTCAATATGCGCTCGCGCATATCATCGGACATTCTGCCGAGGATGCGGCTGTCCCACTGCTCTCCGTCAAGACAATCCGCAGCGTACAGGAACTGATACACATCATAGCCGCGGAACTGTGCCGCAGCCATAAGCGAAGCGCACTCCATCTCAACAACGAAGCAGCCCTCGCTCTTTCGCTTTTGCATATTATCCTGCGTTTCGCGGTAGACAGCGTCGGTAGTCCAGGTCTTTGTTCTGTTATACGGCACTGAAAGCTCGTCGAATATTTCAGCGAGCCTGTCCGCGGACTTCACCTCGATGAAATCGGTCGGCGGTGCGTAGTGGTAGCTCGTGCCCTCGTCACGATATGCAGCAGTAGGCACAAGCAGATGACCTGCCGTGATATCCTTGTCAAGAGAGCCGCAGGAGCCGAAATACAGCACCCTTTTCGCGCCAAGTGCGTGAAGCTCCTCAAGCAGCCCTACCGCCGCAGCGCCGCCGATGGTGCTGCAGAAAAAGCCCAGCTTTCTGCCGTTGTACTCGAAGCTGTATACAGGTATCCAGTAGGCCGCCGACAATACGCACGCCACCTCGGGCGTGACCATCTCGGAAAGCTGAGAGGTAAAGCGGTCATCAAAAGTCACGATGAGCGTTTCGGGCATCTTGGGGTCCGGCTGCATCACATCGCGCGCACTGAATATCTCTGCGCTTTTTGCGTCAAACGTATCTATAATACTCATTTAATTCACCTGTCAGAAGTCCTTGCCGCTGACCGTTATGCGTCTGCCTGTTTCGGACAGCTTTTCGATGCACACAGTTATGACCTCGCCAAGCTCCGATCTCAGCTCCGCGATGTTTTCGCTCCATTCCGCTGCTATCACTCCGCCGCGGTCGAGGTAGTCGAAAAAACCTATCGCATACAGGTCGTCGTAGCTCTCTATACGGTACAGGTCAAAATGGAACAGCGGCATTGCACCGTCGTATTCGTTCACGAGCGCGAATGTGGGGCTCGTTATCTCGTCGTCGATGCCGAGATACTTCGCGATTCCCTTGGTGAAGTGCGTTTTGCCAGCCCCCATATCGCCCTCGTACAGGATTATATCGCCTGCGTTAAGGTGCGCCGCGACCTGTTCGGCCGCGGCGATAGTTTCCTCAACGGAATTTGTCACAAACTCTCTCATATCAGAACAGACCGCTGATAGTTCCGTCCTCAGCAACGTCGATGTTGTTTGCGGCAGGAACCTTGGGCAGACCCGGCATCGTCATGATGTCGCCTGTGTAGACTACCACGAAGCCTGCGCCGTTAGACACTCTCGCGTCGCTTACGGTGATCTTGAAGCCCTCGGGATGACCGAGCTTTGCAGGGTCGTCGGACAGAGAGTACTGCGTCTTTGCACAGCATATCGGAACTCTGTCAAGACCAAGCTTTTCGATCTCCTTGATAGCCTTTTCTGCCGCTGCGGTGTAGGTAACTCCGTCTGCGCGGTAGATCTCGCGTGCGATGATGTCGAGCTTCTCCTTGATGGTGAGCTTCTCATCGTACAAGGGAGCGAAGTTGCTCTTTTCGTTCTCGATGGTGTCAACAACAGCATTTGCAAGCTCGATAGCGCCCTCGCCGCCCTTGAGGAATACATCGGAGAATGCTACCTTAACGCCCTTGTCCTCGCAATACTTGCGCACTGCTGCTATCTCAGCCTCGCTGTCGGTGTAGAAGTGGTTGATAGCTACAACTACGGGTACGCCGTACTTCTTCATGTTCTCGATGTGTACGCCGAGGTTCACGATGCCCTTGTTGAGCGCCTCAACGTTCTCTGTGGTGAGGTCGGGCTTTGCAACGCCGCCGTTATATTTAAGCGCACGGATGGTGGCAACGAGCACTACACAGTCGGGTTTCAGACCTGCAAAACGGCACTTGATATCAAAGAACTTCTCCGCGCCGAGGTCGGAGCCGAAGCCTGCCTCTGTGATGGTGTAATCAGCAAGCTTGAGCGACAGCTTTGTTGCTCTTACGGAGTTGCAGCCATGCGCGATATTT
>SVMQ01000068.1 GCA_015067375.1 Oscillospiraceae bacterium
AAGGATGTTATACTCAAAATCGAGGTCGAGGGCGCAATGAACATCAGAAAGCTGTTTCCTGACTGCTGCCTTGTATTTATACTCCCTCCCTCCATGCAGGAGCTTGAGCGCCGCCTTAGAAAACGCGGCACTGAGGACGAGCCTACCATACTCCGCCGCACCGCACAGGCGCGCGAGGAGATCGACATTGCAGTAAACTACGACTACTTCGTGGTAAACGACGCACTGGAGGATGCTGTGCAGGATCTTATCGCGGTCATCCGCGCCGAGAAGTGCCGCAAGGGCAGATGTCTTGACCTACTTAAGCAGATAAAGGGTGAATGATTCCTGATGCAAGCAAATATCGCGCTGGTGGCTGTGGAGAACACCTCCTACAGCTTTGACACGCTGTACAGCTATCTGATACCCGTGGCGCTACGCGGCATCCTGTGTGCAGGAATGAGAGTTGCAGTGCCGTTCGGCAGGGGCAACAAAAGTCGCATCGGATTGGTGTTTGAAGTCACCTCAGGTGAACCAGCAAAGCTGAAAGAGCTTATGTACGCAGTGGATGACGAACCATGTATCTCAGAGGAGCTGATAAGGCTGTGCCGCTGGCTGAGGGATACGACCTTCTGCACTTATTTCGACGCGTTCAGGGCGATACTCCCGCCTGGACTTAGCTTTTCTCTGAAAACGCACTATTGCGTAAACTCAGGATTCAGCGGCGAGCTGTCAGATAAGGAGCGTGCCTTATTCGATATGCTCTCACAGGCGGATGACGGCATCTCACGCGACGCGGCGATATCCTCATGCGGTGATGGCGGCAGGCTGCTTAAAGCGCTACTTGAAAAGGGTGCTGTCACCGAAAACGAGGAGCTGAAACGCCGTGTCGGCGACGAAACGACAAGGCTGGTGCGCATTACTGAAACGGACGAGCCACTGAAGCTTACACCGAAGCAGAAAAAAGTATTGGAATTTGTCGCGGACAGCGAGACCGTGTCCGTAAAAGAAGTCTGCTACGCCTGCTGCGTTACCGAGGCAGTGATAAAGCGGCTGGTAGAAAAAGGCGCGCTTGAGCTGTACGAGCAGACGGTATTCCGCACCGAGCCTACCGAGGACGCGACTGAAAGCCCCTCTGATATAGTATTTTCCGACAAGCAGCAGACAGTGTTCGACGGTCTGCTTACGCTGATGAATGACCCCGACCCCAAATGCGCGCTGCTGCGTGGTATCACGGGCAGTGGCAAGACCTCGATATTCATACGGCTGATAGACGAAGCGCTGAAAGCAGGAAAAACCGCAATGATGCTGGTGCCTGAGATTTCTCTGACTCCACAGATGGTGGGAAAGTTCCGCAGACTGTTCGGTGGGGATGTTGCGGTGCTTCACAGCAGCCTTTCACTTGGCGAGCGCGCAGACGAATATCGTCGCATAAAAAGCGGAAAGGCGCGTATAGTCATCGGCACGCGCAGCGCGGTCTTTGCACCTGTGCAGAATTTAGGCATAATCGTCATAGACGAAGAGGGAGAAAGCACCTATAAATCCGAAAACGCTCCGCGCTACCATGCGCGCGAGGTCGCAAAGCAGCGCTGTTTTGCTCATGATGCGTTCCTGCTGCTGGCATCGGCTACTCCATCACTGGAGAGCTACTACCACGCGAAAAGCGGACGGTACAGCCTGTTTGAGCTTAACGAGCGCTATAGCACCGCGGTGCTTCCCGATGTGTATATAGTTGACATGAAGACCGAGCAGCAGAACGGCAATCATTCCGCTTTCAGCATGGCGCTGCTTGACGAGATACAGGAAAACCTAGACCGCGGCGAGCAGTCGATACTGCTGCTCAACCGCCGTGGTTATCATACAAGCGTGCGCTGCGCTTCCTGCGGCGCTGCAAGCGAGTGTCCGAACTGCGCTGTCCCCCTCACCTATCACAAGGCAAACGGCAGCGTTATATGCCACTACTGCGGTTTTTCACAGCGACTGTCGAACATCTGCAGCAAATGCGGCAGCAAGTTCATCAGCATGAAAGGCACAGGCACACAGCGCGTTGAGGACGAGCTGCAGGAGATATTTCCGCGAGCGCGTATATTACGCATGGACGCCGACACCACCTCCACTAAGCACGCTTTCGAGAATAAGTTCAGAGCATTTGCAAACGGCGACTATGACATCATTGTCGGTACTCAGATGATAGCCAAAGGACTGGATTTCCCGAATGTAACGCTGGTTGGTGTGCTTAAGACCGACAATTCCCTGTTTGCAGGAGATTTCAAGGCTTATGAACGCACATTCTCCCTCGTTACACAGGTAGTGGGACGCTCGGGGCGCGGTGGAAAGAAAGGACGCGCGATGCTGCAGACTTTCTCGCCGGAGCATTATGTACTGAACCTCGCGGCACGGCAGGATTACCCTCAGTTCTACGAGGAGGAGATAAAGCTGCGTCAGGCTATGCTTTATCCGCCATTCTGCGATATCGTTTCAGTGACATTCTCCTCGCTGTCCGACTACGGCTGCGAGAACGCTGCAAGGCGGTTTGCACAGATACTCACCGAGCAGCACAAGGCGCTGCCTAAGGAGATACCACTGAGAGTTCTCGGACCTGCAAAATGCGCCGCTGCAAAGATAAACGGCAGATTCCGCTACAGGCTGATAATAAAATGCATAAGCAGCAGCACTTTGCGGCAGCTTATCGAAACAACACTAAAGACCGCAGGCACTGACGAGGCATTCCGCAACGTCGGCTTCTTCGCGGATATGAACGGCGAAACGCTGTAACATAAGATCATCTCCGAAAAACGGGACACGAGCAGGATTTCACCCGTGAGCAAATGGTACAACGAGTAGAAATCCTGCCGCGAGGGATGTTTTGAGAGATGACTATGAAGAAAGGACTAGCTATGGCATTAAGAGAGATAGTAAAATACGGAGATGATATACTCCGCAAAAAATGCAGACCCGTCACCGCTTTCGACGAAAAGCTGTGGACGCTGCTGGATGATATGAAAGAAACTATGGAGGATGCAAAGGGCGCAGGCCTTGCTGCTCCTCAGGTTGGTATACTCCGCCGCGTTTGCGTTATAAACGTACACGACGAGCATGGCACGATAGAACTTGTTAACCCCGAGATAATCGCGACCGAGGGCGCCCAGACAGGCGGCGAGGGATGTCTTTCTCTCCCCGGCGAATGGCACGAGGTAGAGCGCCCTGTCAGAGCAACGGTAAAGGCACAGGACAGAAACGGCAAGGAATTCACGATAACAGGCGAGGGGCTGCTTGCGCGCGCACTCTGCCACGAAACAGACCATCTGGACGGCGTGCTTTTTATTGACAAGATGAAGAAAGAGGAGCTTTGATTGACGCGCGAAAACTACGCTCTTATCGAGGAGTATATGAAAAGCTGCATGGCTGACAGCGCACACGACAGAGAACACGTCCGTCGCGTGCTGTACAATGCGCTTGAAATAGCAACTGACATGAACGACGTTGACTATGACGTGCTTATCGCGGCGTGTCTGCTGCACGATATCGCAAGGAGAGAGCAGCAGCTTGACCCCTCGATATGCCATGCACAGGCAGGCGCGGAAAAGGCTTATGTATTCCTCGCAGAAAACAGCTTTGACGAAGCCTTTGCTCAGCAGGTCAGGCATTGCATAAAAACACATCGTTACAGAAAAAGTACACCGCCGCAGAGCATCGAAGCAAAAATACTGTTCGATGCGGATAAGCTTGATGCAGTCGGCGCGACGGGTATCGCAAGGACGCTGATGTACAAAGGCGCGGTCAGCGAGCCTCTGTACAGCCTGCTCGATGACGGCTCGGTGTCTGACGGAAACGGCGATGAATCTCCGTCTTTTTTTCAGGAATACATATTCAAGCTTCAGGATCTGTACGATAATTTTTACACAGAAAAAGGCAGGGCGCTGGCTCTTGAAAGGCAGACAGCGGCTAAGGAATTCTACAGCCGCCTTTACAACGAGGTAAGCGCATCCAATAACAGCGGCAGAGCATTACTCGATACGCTGCTGAAATAAACGGTAAATTTTGAGTTCATCGAAAGGGAATTAACAATGGCACAGCGTGAAATAGTAAGATTCGGAGATGAAACGCTCCGCAAGAAATGCAGCGAGGTAACGAAGTTTGACGAAACTCTCTGGTCGCTGCTGGACGATATGTACGATACGATGATGGAAAACAACGGCGTGGGACTTGCCGCACCTCAGGTGGGCGAGCTTTTACGCGTCGTAGTTATAGATGTCGATGACGACAACGGCAGGATAGAGCTTATAAATCCTGTGATAACAATGATGCGCGGAAAGCAGACGGATAGCGAGGGCTGCCTGTCGCATCCCGGAAAGTACGGCTATGTAAAGCGCCCCGCAAAGGTGAGAGTTAAGGCGCTCAACCGCTATGGCAAGCCTGTTGAATACACAGGCACAGGACTTCTGGCGCGAGCATTCTGCCACGAGATAGACCACCTCAACGGCATACTTTTTGCCGACAAGGTGATAGAGTGGATAGAGGAGGAGAATTGATATGAAGATAGTTTTCATGGGCACTCCCGTATTCTCCCTCGCCTGCCTTGAATCGCTGATAGAAGCAGGACACGAGGTCGCTGCGGTATTCACACAGCCCGACAAGCCGAAAAACCGCGGCAAGCAGATAATGATGACCCCCGTAAAGGAATGTGCGCTGAAGCACGATATCCCCGTGTATCAGCCGCTCAGCCTCAGAAAGGGCGAGGATGCGGAAAGCTCCATGGCGGTGCTGCGCGAGATAGCGCCCGATTGCATCGTTGTTGTTGCTTACGGTCAGATACTTCCAAAAGAGGTGCTCGACCTGCCGAAGTACGGCTGCATAAACGTACACGCTTCCCTGCTGCCGATGTATCGCGGCGCGGCGCCCATTCAGAGAGTTATCCAGAATGGCGAAACAGTCAGCGGCGTTACCACAATGTACATGGCGGAGGGCCTTGATACGGGCGATATGATACTTAAAGAAGAAGTCGCTATCCCCGATAATATGACAGGCGCTCAGCTTCATGACGCGCTGTCCGAGTGCGGCGCGGCACTCATCGTAAAGACGCTTGCGGCACTTGCTGACGGCACTGCGGTAAGGACACCGCAGGAGGGCGACACCTGCTACGCCTCCATGATAAGCAAGGAGGAGCTGAAGATAGACTTCACCAAGCCTGCAAAGCAGGTATATGACTTCATCCGCGCAATGTCTGACGCTCCCTGTGCATACACTATGCTTGACGGCAAGCGCATGAAGGTCTATATGTCAAGCCTCGTTGAGGGAGTGGATGCACCTGCAGGAAGCATAGCGGATGCAGAAAAGTTCATAGTTGCCTGCGGCGACGGTAACGGCGTTGCTTTTACCGAGATACAGCCTGAGGGCGGAAAAAGGATGGAAACATCGGCTTATCTGAGAGGCAAAAAGCTCGAAAAGGGTGCGCTTCTCGGTTGAATGAAAGGATGATATCATGTCACAGTCACTTTTACTGATTGCAGCACGCGGCGGTGCTGAGCGCGGCGGCGACCTCGGAAGATTTCTCGGCGACCATTATATGCTGACTTATATCCTCTGCCTTGCGGCATTCGTTTTTGCGCTGATATGCTCTGCAAGAGTTAAGACCACCTATGCAAAATACAGCAAGGTAAACAGCAGAAAGTATCTTCAGGCCTATCAGGTAGCACGTCAGATACTGGATAACAACGGTCTTTATGATGTTTCTATAGTCCATATCAGCGGTCACCTGACGGACAACTTCAATCCCAAAACAAAGGTAGTATCCCTGTCTGACAGCGTGTACAACAGCAGCTCGCTTGCAGCCATCGGAGTTGCGGCGCATGAATGCGGCCACGCTATACAGCACGCTAAGGGTTATACTCCCATCAAGATACGCAGTGCATTCGTGCCGCTCGCAAACCTCGGCAACTTTGCATACATCTATGTATTTTTGCTGGGACTCCTCTTCAACAACGACCTGCTGGTGAATGTCGGCATCGTGCTGTTTGCCTTTGTCGTTATATTCCAGCTGGTAACGCTGCCTGTTGAATTCAATGCAAGCTCCCGTGCCATGAAAACGCTCGAGAGCCAGCTGATACTGGAGCGCGACGAGCTTCCTGCTGCCAAAAAGACGCTCTCCGCTGCCGCTATGACCTATGTAGCAAGCCTTGCGGTGTCCATAACGCAGCTGCTCAGACTTATTGCAAGAGCAAACAGAAGAAGATAAGCGTTACAACTGAACATCGAAAGGAAAACTGACACAATGGCGGACGCACGACTTACGGCAGTCAAGATGCTGCTGAAAATGGAGGAGAGCGACTCCTTTTCCAATATCCTGCTGGACTCTGTCCTGTCCGAGGCAGAGCTTGGCGAGCGCGACAAAGCGTTTGCTGCAGCGCTTTTCTACGGAGTGACCGAGCGAAAGCTGACGCTGGACTATGTGATAGAGCAAAACTCCAACATACCCTTCCACAAGCTGGACAAGGCAGCGGTCATGATACTTCGCACGGGACTTTATCAGCTTCTGTATATGTCAGGCGTGCCTGAGAGCGCTGCTGTAAACGAGAGCGTAAAGCTGTGCAAGAAGCTGAAGCTATTCTCGGCACAGGGCTTTGTAAACGGTATGCTGAGAAGCTTTGTGCGCAACGGTAAAAAGATAAGCTACCTCGGACTGGAAAAGTCACAGCGGCTGTCGATAGAGTATTCCTGCCCTAAGTGGCTGACGGACAAGTGGCTTGAGGAATACGATGTGGAGCGCACCGTAAAGGCACTGAAAGCCTCCGTCGGAAAGCCACCTGTCTACGCAAGAGTAAACACCCTGAAAACAAACACCGAAGACTTGTTGGCAGCACTGAAAAAGGAGCATATCTCCGCGAAAAAGTATTCAGCACTGGACAATTGCATCGTGCTTGAAAAAACAGGCGACATCGAAAAGAGCAAGGCTTTCCGCGAGGGACTTTTCCATGTGCAGGATATCTCCTCTCAGCTGTGCTGCCTGACGCTTCGCCCCGTTGTCAACGAAACAGTAATAGATATGTGCGCCGCACCGGGCGGAAAGAGCTTCACTATGGCAGAGCTGATGGGCAACAACGGCAGCCTGTACAGCCTTGACCTGCACGATATGAGAGTAGGTCTGATAGAGGACGGCGCGAGCCGCCTTGGTATACGCATAATCAACGCAAAGCAGGGTGACGCAACGCGCTACAACACCGAGCTTCCGCTGGCAGACAGGGTGCTGTGCGATGTGCCGTGTTCAGGTCTTGGCGTTATCCGCAGAAAGCCTGAGATAAAGTACAAGTCCCCCGAAGAATTTGCGGAGCTTCCCGCAATACAGCGCCGAATACTCGAAACAGCCTGTAAATATGTCAAGGTAGGCGGCACGCTGGTATACTCCACCTGCACGCTCAGCCGTGCGGAGAATGACGATGTCGTAGACGCATTCGCTGAAGTACACCCCGAGTTTTCACCCATCGTGCAGACCGTACCGTATAACGGTGCCGAAAACAGCTTCAAGCGCACCTACTTCCCCGACGAAAACGGAGGCGACGGCTTCTTCACCGCCTCTTTCAGGAGAATAAAATAAATGGAAAACACCGAAAAGATAGATATACTCTCCCTTTCACGGGACGAGCTGACGGCGGAGCTTACCGCTCTCGGAGAAAAGACTTTCCGTGCAAAACAGATATATGACTGGCTGCACGTTAAGAAAGTCAGAGATTTTTCCCAGATGAGCAATATTTCTGCACAACTGAGAGATACTCTCGAAAAAAAGTTTTGTCTAAAATCACTAATTATCAAAAAAAAGCTTGTATCAGACATAGATAATACGGTAAAATACTTATATGGTATGCCCGACGGAGAGTCAGTGGAGACCGTACTTATGGAATACAAGCACGGAAACAGCCTGTG
This sequence comes from Oscillospiraceae bacterium, assembly GCA_015067375.1. Classification (GTDB taxonomy): domain Bacteria; phylum Bacillota; class Clostridia; order Oscillospirales; family Ruminococcaceae; genus CAG-115. The sequence continues at coordinate 7,897 of SVMQ01000068.1, forward strand.
CATCTCCACTCAGGTGGGCTGCAGGATGGGCTGTCGCTTTTGTGCGTCTACTATCGCAGGCTTCGTAAGACATCTGCTGCCGAGCGAGATGCTGCTGCAGATATACGAAACAGAGCGCGACAGCGGACGTCATGTTGACAGCATCGTGCTGATGGGTATAGGCGAGCCGCTGGACAACTTCGACAATGTGATGAAATTCCTGTCGCTGCTGAATTCCGAGGGCGAGGGCATGAGCCTCAGGCACATCTCGCTATCCACCTGCGGCATAGTTGACAGGATATATGAGCTTGCCGAGATGAAAACAGGACTTACGCTGTCCATCTCGCTGCACGCAGCGACGGACGAGAAGCGAAGCTCCATCATGCCGATAAACAAGAAATATAACCTCGAACAGCTTATGACCGCCTGCCGTGACTACTTCAAAAAGACGGGCAGGAGGATAAGCTTCGAATACTCCCTCATAGAGGGCGTCAACGACACGGAGCAATCCGCGGATGAGCTGATAAAGCTGCTGCGCGGTATGCTGTGTCACGTTAATCTCATCCCTATCAACGAGATACGGGAGAGGGACTATAAAAAGAGCCGTTATGTCGAAAAATTCCAGAAGCGCCTTGCCGCTGCAGGAATAAACGCGACGGTGCGCAGAACGCTTGGCGCGGATATCAACGCCGCCTGCGGTCAGCTGCGCAGAGATGACGGCGATGCTCACAAGGCGGTGAAAGAATGAATGTATACAGCAAAACAGACATAGGTCTGCAGCGCGATGAAAATCAGGATACGGTGTGGTCTGAAAAGCTCAGCGATACCGCTTGCGTGGTCGTTCTTTGTGACGGCATGGGCGGCGAGGAGTCAGGCGGACTTGCGAGCCGCATGGCGGTGGATATGATATCCAAGCGCATCAAGGAGAGCTTCTCGGAGCTTATGAGCCGCAACACGGTGCGCAACCTGTTGATCACTGCAGTTTCCGCGGCTAACAGCGTGGTGTACGAAACTGCTCAGCGCGAATACGTCAACTCCGTTATGGGAACGACCTGCGTTGCTGCGATTGTATTCGGCGGCTGCGCGTACATAGTAAATGTCGGTGACAGCCGTGCATATCACCTGTTCACCTCAGGCGAGGATGAGTGCATACGTCAGGTAACAAAGGATCATTCGCACGTCATGGATCTTGTCGAGCGCGGCGAGATAACCGAAGAGCAGGCGCGCAATCATCCCAAGCGCAACAAGATAACACGCGCGGTAGGCGCTGATTATAACGTAGAAGCTGATTTCTTCTCGATCACCGTGCAAGAGGGCGACATGATACTCATGTGCACCGACGGTCTTTACGGTGAAGTCGGAGAAGACAAGATCAAAGAGATAATGATGCAGGACACCGGGATGGGGGATATCTGCGCCA
>SVMQ01000069.1 GCA_015067375.1 Oscillospiraceae bacterium
TCTGCACAATATCCCGATCTCCCACGGCGAGGGCCGCTTCGTAGCACCCGAGGCTGTTATCAAAGAGCTTATCGCAAACGGTCAGGTCGCAACACAGTATGTTGACCTCAAGGGCAACCCCACAATGGACGTTGCATACAACCCCAACAGCTCCATGTACGCTATCGAGGGTATCATCTCCCCCGACGGACGTGTTCTCGGTAAGATGGGACACACCGAGCGCCTTACTCCCAACGTTGCAAAGAACGTTGACGGAAACAAGGAGCAGCTGCTGTTCAAGGGCGGCGTGGATTACTTCCGCGGATAATTCTTACTTATACAAAGATCCCCGAGATTTCTCGGGGATCTTTGTATTTCTAAAAAATAGCGCAGGCGAACGAGAAAGTATCAGATGCTAGAAACCTACACAACGACTAGGCTTTGTGCCTGTCGTTGTGTAGAGTGACGACGCAGATGATGCTTTATCGGCAGCCTGAGATCCCCGAGGAAACTCGGGGATCTTGTATTTATTCAGCTGTGAGGTCGTAATAGACATCGCCTATCTGAAGTCCGACTATGCGGTCAATATCGGGATCATTAAGTCCCATGGTAAAACTGTCGTTTTCATCCCATATTTGCTCAATGAAACAGCCGCTTGCGATATTGATATCTGTGTATCTGTTATACTCGTGAGCAACAGCAGAACCAAGACTGGCATAACTATCAAGCTTGATCTGGGTTCCGTCATCAAGTAAAAAGCTGATGTTGCGTACAGCGTCAGCGTTATAATCTTCAAAGCTCATAAGAGATTGGAAAGACCAGAATCCTTCTTCAGGTATAGAATTATCTACATATGCACCTGTGTTTTCGCCATAAATGGAGAACGACAGTTCAGAGAGTACAAGATATTTCGGGATATAGAACTCGCTGGGGCTTTGCTCGCTGTTAAGCTCAAACCATCTTTCCTCCATGTTGTTGCCAATGTCCAGTGCAGCCTTTCGCATAACACCGTCGGACAGAATATAGTTGAAACGGGTCTGGTCTGTTCCGTAGTGACGGCTGACCGCCTCGAAATAAGCACAGAAATATCTGTCGGTTTCGGTTCTGTATTCGGTAAGCTCCTGTGCACCTTCACTATAGCTTACAGGATAGTAAACATCTGATACTTCCTTGAAAATGGGATGGATCGATAACGGATAGTAGAAATTGTTTTTGTCGTCGTTGAAATCCGCCTGTGAAAGCCACTGCTTTCCTTCCTCGTCCAGCGCCTGATAGTGTACCGTCAGATATGTGCACTGTCCGTCCGAGAGACACTCATCCACCGTCATCTTAACGTGCTCGTCGCTGTCCTCAAACACCGCCGTCTTAATGTTCTCCGCTATTACCTCGTTACCGCCGAAAATACCTCTGAGGTATTCCGCATTAAACGCCGCAAATCCTGCAGCACCAACCGTCAGCGCAAGCGCCGCTGCAAGTGGTATTATTATCGCCTTTTTGCTGAGCTTCTTTTTCTCCATGTTATTTTCCGCCTTTCCCAGAACTGCCCTCAGCAGCTCGTCATCGCTCCGCTGTGGAGTGATGTTATCGAAAATTCGTGTGTATCGTTCTTTCATTTTAACCCCTCCTCTTGGAGCATCCTTTTCAGCTGTTCACGTCCGCGCGAAAGCCGCGTTGTAATAGTGGTAGCCGTCGTGCCGAGTATATCCGCAATTTCTTTGACAGAGTACCCCTCATAGTAGTACAGATGTATCGTGACACGGTATTTCGGCGGCAGCGACATAACACTTTCCAGCAGTCCGAGATCCTCCTCGCTCTCGCATGGGATATCCTCGGTAAGCTCCGCGCGCTTCGTTTTCCAGCCTGATCTAAGCAGGTTCTTTGACAGATTGACCGCAACACGGAACAGCCATGCCTTGCAGCTGTCGTCCGTCGGAAATTCACCGCTGAACCTGTACAGCCGCAGAAACGTTTCCTGACACACATCCTCAGCGTCGGCGCGGTTTTTCAGGTAGCTGTAAGCCACCCTGTACACCGCCGCATGATATGCCCCGATATATCTCGTAAGCTGTTCCCCGTCCAATCCGTCACCTCCCCTGCAGTTGCTTAAAGACGTCTTTCATATACATAACAATTATGTGTACCGTTTTGTCACATACTCGATCGAAAAAACTTTCAACATTTCAACATGAAAAACGGCGGAGCATTTCTGTTCCGCCGTCAGTGCTATTCATTTTATTTCGCCTTGATCTTATACAGCGAGTAAGAGGAACAATATATCTTCTTTCCGTTGACCTCGATATAAGCTCTTATGAAATAGTAATATGTCTTGCCCGATTTTGCATTCGCGTCGAGACAGGTCAGTGTTTCGCCTGTTTCAACATCAGCAACCACTGTGCTTGCGCCTTTTGTCGAGGTGCGGCGGTAGATAGTATATCCATCCGCGCCGTTTACAGCCTTCCACTTAAGCAGCACTCCGTCTGCTGTCGCCTTTCTGGACGAGAACTTCGTCTTTGCAGGACGCACGTTGATAGTAACTGTTCTTGTCTTTTCAGGATTGCTCTTTGCCGTTACTGTAATGGTCGCAGTGCCTGCAGATACTGCTGTTACCTTGCCCTTGGCGCTCACCTTAGCCACGCTGGGATCGGAGCTTTCGTAAAGCAACGTCTTGTCGATGGCTGTGGACGGATAGATCTTTGTTTTGAATGTAAAGCTCTGTCCGATGTTCAGTGTCTTAGACTTTGACGGAGATACCGAGAAGCTGGAAACAGGGATGGTTACAGTTACCTTGCACTCTGCCTTGATACCGTTTGCCGTTGTTGCAGTAATAACAGCCTCACCCTTTGCCACAGCCTTGACCGTTCCGTCAGACGCTACAGTTGCAACCTTGATGTTGGAGCTGCTCCATTTTACATTCTTCACATCCGCATCCGAAGGAGTGATGGTTGCAGTCAGCTTTGCAGAAGTATTGGGCTTAAGCACGAGCTGCTGCTTGTCAAGCGTGATACCCTCTGCCATCTCAAGCGAAGAGCAAAGCGCATCTGTTATGACCTCTCTGGGCTTAAGGCTTACGCCACCCTTGCCGTTTCCGACCTGACCGAGAGAATTATCGCCCCAGCAGAAAAGCACTCCGTCGCCGCGTATGTATCCGCCGAAATACTCGCCAAGATCAACGCTTGCCGCAGAATTTGCTGTGACCTCCTCAAAGATGCTTCTATCCTGTTCAGTGCCGTCACCAAGTGCGCCGAACTTGTTGCTGCCGCAAAGCAGAAGTCGCTCGTTGCTCTTAATGATTGCACAAGCATATCTGCCTGCCGAAGCAAGCACGCCCGAAAATACAACAGCTGTCGGCTCAGTCACACGATATCCCTCTGTACCAAGCTGTCCCGAAGCGTTACCGCCCCATGTCCATACTCTGCCGTCCTCAGAAACTACCATGGAATGTGTTCCTGCTGCGTCTATATCTACGGGCAGAACATTTTCTCCTGTCTTAGAATCAGTAATATATATCTCAACAGGAAACTCTGTCATCAGCTCATCTATAGAATCCGCAAGCTGCTTGCTGCCGTTTGAGCCCCAGCCCCACAGGATACCGCTGCTGTCCAGCGCAAGGCAGTGACCGTCGCCTGCCGCGATAGCCTTTACATCACTAAGATCGGACGACAATACAACAGGCATATCTACTCGCTTGCCTGCATCGCAAAGTCTGCCCGAAGTGTTTACGCCCCATCCGTATACCTCGCCGTCAAGCAGCGCGATACAGAATCCGTTGCCACATTCGATCTCAACGCTCTTGTAATCAGCAAGCATTATGTTAGACTTTGGTGTAGCTACGATCGCGTTCTTCGTTTCCATACCAAGCATAAGATCAGCATTGTTTCCGAATGCATATACACGCAGATCGTCTATCTGTGCAAATGTCACCTTGTCGCCGCACCATACATTAATAACATCGCCGGGAAGATCGACCATAGTAGGCAGACTTCTCGCGTTAAGATCACCCAGACCGAGCTGTCCGCAGTCGTTGTTGCCCCATGTATACAGGTCGCCATTTACGATAGCAGCAGCATGATCCTTTCCTGCTGCATACTTAGTAACATCGTCCAGCACGCGCTCGGGCTTGAGTACAGAGCTGTCGGTATAGCTGAACAGCTCTCCGAACATACCCTCGCCTGCCGCAGACACGACGCCGTTCTTCTTCAGCATGATGGAATGATATCCGCCGAATGCTATCGATACAACGCCTGTTGCAACATTCTTGGGATTTACAACATTCTCCGAAGCACCGTCATGCAGCTGTCCGAAGCTGCCGTCACCCCATGTAAAAAGCGAGCCGTTTGAATTTACTGCAGCGGATGAGCATTCGCCTGCAAACACCTCTCCCATGCCGCTAAGACCCAGCTGAGTAAATGAGTTTATCCTTGTCTTGCTTTCCGCGCTTACCTGATTGTGGTCGTTCAGTCCTGCCGCAAATACAGTACCATTATCCTTGAGAACGAGAGTATGAGAGCTTCCCGACTCTACCGAAACGACATCCGTTACAGGAACTGTCGCAAATTTTGTATACGCACGATAGTTGCCCATACCAAGCTGACCATTATTATTATTTCCGCTGGCATACAGCTTTCCATCATCCGTCACAAGGAATGTAAAATCATCGCCTGCAGCGATATCAGTGATTCCTGCCATCAGCTTTACAACGCCATTCTTCTTGGTGTTCTTCTCAAAACCAAGCTCGCCATATTCGTTGCTGCCCCAGCCATAAGCTTCGCCATCCGTCGTTATTACAACAGTATGACCATCACCTGCTGAAACAGATATTACATTCTCCATGACCTTTGTAGGCTGATAGATGTAGGTCGCTACCTGTGCAGGGTCGATCTGTCCATTTGTATTGTTGCCCCAACCGTAAAGATCGCCGTTTGTGTCGATCGCAAAGCTTGTTTCGCCGTTTGCGTCAACAGCAACAACATTATCCATCACCTTGACACCGTCAGTATTTTCAACACTCGCTCCTGCACCAAGCTGTCCATGCGAGTTGTCACCTGCCGCCCACAGCGAAAGATCTGACTTTATCACAAGACTGTGATTATCTCCCACTGCAATAGTGTCTGTTCGGATGAACTCGTCCTTAGCAGCTGCGCTGAATGTTATCAGGCTCGCTGCCTGTACAGCTGCAAGAGCTGCACAAAGTACCCTTTTTGCTTTTTTCATCGTCTGTCCTCCCATGATGATATTGATGCCGTAACAGTGAGCAATATGCTTGCCCACAAAAGTTCTCATATAATATAAAACTGCTCACAGCATATAAAAGTTACATCATTACTATTAATATAACGATAATCAATGTCATTTCGTTGCATTTTAAAAATCTATCTGCTCGCCGCCGCCAAGATACATCAACCTGTCGCCCAGTGTTTCATCCATAACGTCAAAGCCTCTGAAGCCTGTACAGTGGCACGCATATACCTTTTCGGCGCCGCTCATCTTGATGCCGCGCGCCTGCGCTGTCACATATTCCGCTGAGCAACCCAGCATTTTAGGATTGCTTGCCGAAAAATGAAATCCACCGATGACCGCTAATATCGGAATATCATGCCAGCGGTTTGCAACGGTATCCAGCATATTCACCGCCCCACAATGGAAGCAGCCTCCGATAAGCACCAGACCATCCGCCTTGCGCTTTTTCGGGAATATTACAGCAAAGCTCTCGTCCGAATGGTCAAACGGCACGCTTTTTTTATTCTGCGTAAAGACATATCCGCTGTCGGGATTTTCATGCTTCTCATCAAACTGCTCACAAGACGCAAGGTAAAAACCCTCAGCTACCTCTGAAAAGCTGTTGAACAGCACAAGATTTTCCTCATACTTCCTGAAGAAGCCTGCACCTGCACCCGCAGGCGACTTGAATAATCCGTTGCGCCTGTACACCTCTGTCTGCGCCCCGGCGCGAAGATATATCTTTGCGTTGGGGTTAAGGCGCATGACCGCATCGATCCCGCCTATATGAGCATGATGATTATGCGTTAAAATTACCGCATCTATCTCGTTTATCGGAAGGCGCATTCGCTTGGCATTATCGACGGCTTTTCCTGTAAGCCCCGTGTCAATGAGGTAATTTTTGCCCTCGTATTCGACAAACAGCGACATACCGTCCTCTGCAAACAGCTTTTCATTTACTGCTGTATTCTCTATCATACAGATGACCTTCAACAACATCCCCCCTGTTGACCGTATTTTATTCAGATAATGCCGCGCCGCATTTCGCAGCACGGCATTCGCGTGTTATTTGTTATATTGCTGAACGTGCTTTTTAATTGCCTCAAAGCTTTCTGTGCTGAGGCAGTGCTCTATACGGCACGCATCCTCTGCCGCGATATCCTCAGGCACTCCCATTGAGGTCAGCCAGTTTGTGAAAAGTACATGGCGCTCATACACTCTTTCTGCGATCTCCCTGCCCTTTTCGGTCAGTGTGATAAAGCCGTTCTTATCAACAGTGATGCACTCTCTTTCGCGCAGATTCTTCATCGCAACGCTTACACTTGGCTTTGAGTAATCAAGCTCTGCTGCTATGTCTATCGAGCGCACCTCTCCGTTTCTGTTGTGCAGAACAAGTATAGTTTCAAGGTAATCTTCACCTGATTCAAGTATTCCCTCTTTCATTGTCTGTCCGCCTTTCCACTTTTGTTTAAGGCAATACCGCACAGAGTCTTCAGATGATCTTTGTGCGGTGTTGCCCTGATACTATAATAAACTATATAATATATGATATCACAAACCTATGCTTTCGTCAAGTGTTAAAGCATTTTTGTAAGACTTTTGTAATCACTCAACGGATTTCAGCGACTCGACCATGCTGATCTTTTTCAGCACAGTTGTCATGATAAGGTTTACCACCAGAGAGAACACTACCGTGATCACGAACGAGAATATATAGGATGTCGCATGGATAGTCCTGCCGAACATCACCTCGTCTATCTCCGCCGTCTGAACAACGAACTGACACAGCACTATTCCGAGCAGCAGACCAACGCCGCTTCCCATAAGTGAAAGTATGATATTCTCACGGAAAACATAGGTCGCTACCTCGCCGTCATAGAAACCAAGCACCTTTAGTGTGGCTATCTCGCGTATACGCTCTGTAATATTTACGTTCGTTAAATTATACAGAACGACAAATGCCAACGCGCCTGCCGATACTATCAGCACCACTATAACAAGGTCTATCATGCCCAGCATATCGCTGAACGAATTAGACGAAGCCGAGTTGAGTATAACGCTCAGCACTCCATCACAGTCCATCATTTTTGTGGAAAATTCTTCTGCAGTCGCGTCATCGTCGGACATTCCGTTTGTGAAGTACACCATGTTGTATTCGGGAGCGTGTCCGAAGAGCTCGCCGTACAGCGCCTCTGTCATATACACATAATGGCTTGCATAATGCTCAGTTATTGCACCGACCTTTACTGTGCGCGTCTGTTTGTCGTTTATCTGCAGCTGTACCTCGTCACCGACTGTAACACCCAGCAGCTTCGCCAGCTTCTCTGTGAATATCGTACCGTCAGCAAAAGACACCTTCTCCTTTGATATGCGCTCATGGAAGTCTATCATACCCTCAAGCACCGCGCTGTCCTCCGCCACAGTCACATAGGCCTGTACATTTGCTGTGCTGCTCGATACGGTATACTGCTTTATCAGCGCGGGAGTGTACACTGTTTCGGGGTTGTAATCAAGCAGCTCGTCATAGAGCGCCTGCTCCTCCTCGGGAGTGCGGTCATCCTCGACCGCGATATAGCCACTGTACTGATATATCTCACCATACTGCAGGTCGATTATGTCGGAAACGGAGTTCTTAAGTCCGAAGCCTGCCATCATGAGCGCGGTACAGCCTGCGATGCCGACAACGGTCATGAACATCCTGCGCTTGTATCTGAACAGATTACGACCAGACACCTTAGCGAAAAAGCCCATCCTGTTCCAGATAAAGCCGATACGCTCCAGCAGCACGCGCTTGCCTGCCTTGGGCGCTTTTGGTCGCATAAGCGATGCAGGAGTTTCCGCAAGCACCTTTTTACAGCTGAAGAATACCGTCAGCGCTATCGCCGCTATCATAGAGCCTGCCGCGATCGCAATCGTAGACATTTTAAACTCACAGTATACTTCTGTAACAATATACATAATAGAATATGCATAGATGATAACATTCGGGAACAGCACCATTCCACCAAACGCTCCGACAAGGCTTCCTATCGTTGCTGCCAACAGTGCATACGCCATATAATGCAGCATTATCCTGCTGTTTGAGTATCCAAGCGCTTTCAGTGTGCCGACCTGCGTTCTGTTCTCCTCCACCATTCTTGACATCGTTGTAAGGCAGACAAGTCCTGCGACAAGCAGGAAGAACACAGGGAATATCGCCGCGATCTTGTCTATCCTGTCCGCGTTGCTGCTGTACTCGGTATAGCCCGGATTATCGTCGCGCGTGAATATATACCACTTCGCCTCGCCTGCATCTGCTATCTTCTGCTTTGCGTCGGCTATCTCCTTTTCAGCGTCTGCTATCTCAGTGTTGAAAGTCGCAAGACCCTCCTCATATTCCTTTTTGCCGTCAGCAAGCTGTTTTTTCGCGTCCTCTATCTCCGCAAGGCCATCTTCATACTGCTTTACGCCGTCCTCGTACTCTGCGCGTTTTTCTGCTAAAGTTGCCGCACCCTCGTTGTACTGACGCTCCGCATCCTCTATCTGTGCAAGTCCGTCATTGTACTGTGCAAGTCCGTCAAGGTACTGCTCATATCCTGCAAGAAAGTCATCCTGACCCTGTTCAAAGGTCTTGACGCCCTCCTCATATTGCTCAACGCCATCGTTGTACTGCTTCCAGCCGCTGTCTATCTCCTGCTGCGCCTGTGCAAGCTGCTGCTCGCCCTGTGTCAGCACCTGTTCATTTGTGTTAAGCTCCGCAAGACCTGCATCTATCTGTGCCTTTGCCGCATCAAGCTGTATCTTTGTCTGTTCAAGGATAGCTCTGCTCTGTTCCAGCTCAACTTTTTGTTGAATTATCAGTGAATTATCCTCACCGTATACTAAAATTGCACCTTCAAGCTGCTTTTCGCCTTCAATAAGTTGCGCCATACCTTGTTCATACTGAGCGAGGCCAGCTTCATATTCTGCCTGTGCCTGCTCCAGCTGCGCTTTTCCTGCTTCAAACTGCTCTCGTCCTGCTGCAAGCTCCGCTGCATTTTTGTCTATCTCAGCTTGTCCTGCTTCAAGCTGTGCCTTGCTGTCATCAAGCTGCTTTTTGGCTTGCTCAAG
>SVMQ01000070.1 GCA_015067375.1 Oscillospiraceae bacterium
CAAACAGGCGCCCAATGATGATACATGGATAATTCGATTAAGATGCCGTGTGGGCGACAGTGTCGTGTTCAATTGCGCATTAAACAGCACTCTTGAAGCTACTGTAATACCTTCATCGATAGATTATGAAGATTGGGATTTCAGCGAAAACGCACCATTGGGTGCAAGAATATACATTAACGACTCTTCGCTTAACGATACTGGAATCGTAATATTCTTTGATAAAAACTCGGATTATCTCACTGAATTGGCAGACTGCACTAGCGTTTCTATTCAATGTGAGATCGAGAATGCCGATTCTTCTATTTATCTGACTGTCGGCGAACTCTATGTATGGTATACGATGTCAGCCGACTTAAAAGGACTCGAAGAATATAAAGCTTCCAATGAAACGGTGGAAGATGAATATACTTCTGAAGAAACCTATGAGCAGGTTGAAACAATCGAAAACCAGCCAGAAACAGAAGAACCTGTCGTTGAAGAAACAACCGAAGAAGCTCCCATTACCAACGAATCCACTGAGGAACAGCCCATCATCAACGAAACCACAGAAGAACCCGTCATCAACGAAACAACCGAGGACGAGCCTGTTGCAGAGGAGACCATTGAGGACAGACCAGCAGACGACACTCCTGCCGTTGATACCGAAGCTCCCACAGATACCGACAAGGGCGGAAGCCCCGACACAGGAGCAAACGGAATTGCCGCTACCGCCGCACTTAGCATAGTGGCATTAGGTGCTGTTATGCTTTCTCGCAAAAACAGATAACCACCACTTATCTTCATAAACTATCCTCATAATGAAACGCGGAGCTTTTTGCCCCGCGTTTTCATATATATCCGATAAAACTGATTTGTTAAAAATGCACAAAATGTAATTTATCACCAAAAAAGTATTGTATATATTTGCAAAATATGTTATAATCAATACATCAGAATTTATCTGAGGACTATTACAAAGGAGTGATCTTATTATGAATCAGAAGCACGGCGCACAGACAGTAGAGACTATTATGGGCAAGAAGTATATCAAATCAGGTGCCGTAGGCTCTACCACACTTGAAGAGATACAGTGGCTGACAAAGACACTGGTAAACGCATCTGCAGCGTGGAAAGCAACAGGCTGGGGATACATCTCGGACATCAGCAAGATGTCGCCCGTTACACCCGATATCAGCGCAGAGCTTGTCAATCTGCACAAGGCGCTTGAGACCTCCAACTGCAAAGCCATGGCTTTTGTTGTCGGAAGCTCCATATTCACCGACGCTCAGGCTAAGTCCCACCAGAAGCAGTCAAAGGCAGGCATTCAGGAGGGTCACTTCAAGACCGAGGCAGAGGCTATTGCTTGGCTTGACACTATCGTAAAGTAAAAGATCTCATACATAAAACGACCTCCCCGATCGTAATCGGGGAGGTTTTGTTGTGCCGTATCAATTGCTCCAGATGCAAAGCGTTTCAAGTCCGATAAGCTTTTCGATACCATCCATACTGTTGAGCCTTATTTCGCCAAGCTCCAGCACGCGAAGCTTGTTCATCACGCCAAGAAAAGCAATATTATGAATATCCTGTTCACACCCGTTAAGCCGAAGAGCCTCTACATTGGTGAAGTATGCGAGATCCTCCGCGAAAAACAGTTCATCGTTTTCGCCCGCAAAGCTGTAGTCGTCCTCCTCTGCCCAGTAAGTTACAACATCCTCGTTAAAGTTTTGCATAGCGGCTTCGTCGTAATTCGGCTCACTCCAGTCATGCTGACGAAGCTCATCCTTTATGCTTAACTCTTTGTTTGGCGGATAGTATTCAGCAACCTCTATAAACTCTTCTATATGCGCAAACCTGCCCGTATCATCAAGAGAACAGAAATTCCACTCGTCACCTGCATCATCAAAGTAAAAATCCTTTGGAAGAGTGTTCTTACCGAGCGACATCTCATGGTCGTGGGTCGTGGCAATTCTGAGATATTTTATCTGAGCAAGATCTGTATCCATTATCGGTGAATCGCCCAAGCCAAGATACTCCTTGACGCAGCGTTCCAGAAATTTCGATTTTAAATTGATCTCCGACATAAAAACTCCTTATTAATACAGGCTGCCGTAAGCTGCGCAAGCTCTGTAATCCGCACCCTCAAGATCCTTTGTGCCGAATGCAGACCAAGCGTGCGGTCTGAACAGACGGTCATCGGAAATGTTGTGCATAGATACGGGAATTCTCAGCATACTTGCGAGAGTAACGAGATCCTCTCCGATATGACCGTACACGAATGCACCGTGGTTAGCGCCCCAGTTAGCCATAACGCTGTAAACGTCGCCTGTCGCACCCTCTGTGCAGATGGGAGCAAACCATGTGCTGGGCCATGTGGGATCGGTTCTGTCAAGCAGGGTCTTGTTTACATCCTTGGGAAGCTCCACTGTGTAGCCCTCGATGATCTGGATAGTGGGGCCAAGTCCCTTTACAAGGTTAACACGCGCGAATGTGCAAGGCATGATACCCTGTGTAGAGAAGCTGGAGGAGAATCCGCCGCCGCGGAAGTAGCCAAGGTTAGCGCAAGGCCATGTTGTTGCACCAAGGCAAGCGTCGATGTCCTTGTCTGTCATATCCCACCAGCTCTTCATGATGCTCTCGCCGTTCTCGTCCTTTACCGCGCCTGTGCCGTCAAGTGCAGCAGCGCCGCTGTTGATGAGGTGGATGAAGCCGTTTGCAGCCTTGCCCTCAGGCTTCCAGCCTGTTACGCGCTCTACAGCGTCGGGCGACCAGTATGTACGAACATCAGCGAATACAGCAGCCTTGCCTGTCAGCAGGTGCAGGAACATCAGTGTTACGCCGTTAAGACCGTCATTCTCTGTTGCAAAGGGGATAGGCTCGCGTGCGCCATTCCAGTCGAAGGTGGAGTTGAGTATAGCCTCAGTGAAATCAGCATTGGGCATGAAGTCTGTCCAGTTTCTCTGTCCCTGGAAGCCGCCGCCGATAGCGTTTCTGCCCTTTGCCTCCTCAAGCCAGCCCTTGTCGGCAAGCTTCTTGTTGCCATGCAGGATATCACGGATGATGCAGGTCATCTTTGCGATGAACTCCCAGTTCTCCTCCTTTTCCTTAGCGGAGAGAACGGGGCGCATATATGTCATGCCCGGTGTGGGGTTGATATCTACGCCCTCGGGACACTTTTCCTTTATCCATGCGAGAGCCTTCTTGTATTCGTCCTCGTCGTAGATGCCGAGCTTTTCGCGGCGGATTATCTCGGACATATCGCACCACTCGGGATGGATGCCGAGATAGGAGCGGAAGAAATCCTCGTTGCAGTAGGAGCCTGCGATACCCATAGACACCGCGCCGATGTTGACATAGCTCTTGTTCTTCATTGCGCCGACAGCGACTGCACAGCGTGCAAAGCGCAGCAGCTTCTCCTCAACGTCAGCAGGGATGGTCTTGTCGTCTGCATCCTTTACGTCATGACCGTAGATGGAGTAGCAGGGCATACCTATCTGTGCGTAAGCAGAGTTAGCAGCAGCAAGGAATACCGCGCCGGGGCGCTCTGTGCCGTTGAAGCCCCAGATAGCCTTAATGGTGTTGGGATTTTCGTCGATTACTGTTGTAACATAGCACCAGCAGGGGGTAACTGTCAGAGTCGCAACAACGTTCTCTGTCGCAAACTTGTCTGCACAGGCTGCACTCTCGGCGATGCCGCCGATAGTGGTGTCTGCAATGACGCACTCAACAGGCTCTCCGCTTGCATGGCGCACCTTGGAGGAGATAAGCTCTGCAGCAGCCTTAGCCATGTTCATGGTCTGCTCCTCAAGACCCTCGCGGATGCTGAACTGTCTGCCGTCGATCACGGGACGTATGCCGATCTTTGGTAACATAATGATACTTCCTTTCATACAATAGAATTAGTGTGCTGTTAAAACGATTTCATAAAAAATCCATCTTAATTATACCAAATCCGAAGCGAAAAATCAATAGAATTTTTACAAAATGTACAAATTCAGCCGCCCCGAAAACAGAGCGGCTGAATATTATTTCTCAAAGATCATCACGATATCCTCTATGCCTTCCTCGCGCGCGACCAGTTTGCCGTTTTCCAGTGTCAGTACAGTAGGCACATCGCCGCTGCTTGTCTTTTCTATCATCACAAGCTCTGTGCCGTCGTAAGTCCATACAGCAGGCGCCGTCATTCCGAGGTAACTGAAATATCCCGTTCCGTCATCGCACACCTCGAAAGAATAGTCCGCCATGCCAAGCTCCTCAGAAGTGAACTCATATCCATACATGACGGATGATGCAAATCGCCACACGCCGATAAGCCCGTCTGACTTTGCCTTTGCTATCTCCTGCTTTGTGGCTGTGACAGACGAAGCCGCGGCATTTTCTGCGATCTCGTTCATCTGTCCGCACACTTCCGTGGCTGACACGATATAGCTATCCGCCTTTTGTGAGTAGCTGTCAAGATCCTCTTTTGTTATCTCAGGCGAATTGATAAGCTCTGAATAACACTCGCTTATTGAATTATAAAGCTCTACTGCTTCGTCAGCGATGTCGTCCGTCAGATGCTCCTGTGCGGAATAATAGGTGGTGTCTATCTGCTCCATCGCATCAATAAGCTTATCAGCCAGAGCGTCTATCTCCTCCTGCGACACAGGCTCGACAAGCTTTTCATCTATCGCCTGTCCAGCCATTTCTGCAAGCGGTGCAAGTAACTCGTCTATTGCGCCGCCGTCTACTCCGCAAGCATCCGTGATGTCAGTCAGCAGCTCCTTGAGATATACCAGCGACTCTTTGTTTTCAAATGTCCATGTTTCTATCTCTGTGATATCCAGCGCGTCTGCAGGGACATCGCCTATCTTCACATCTTTCGGAGTGACAGATGTGTTAAATGCAAGCTTTCCGTATTCCGCTGCTTCCAGATACATACTTCCCGTGTAGGTGTCGCCGTCAACAGTGTACTTGACGCCAGCGCGGAAAGCGCTTCCTTTCTCCTTGCTGTCCTTTGTGCCTGCAAGATAAACATGGAAATCACCGACAACTACCTTGCCTGTACCAAACTCCACGATAGCCGCATCGGTATAATCAAGATTAAAGCCTACCTTTGCGCCAATTCCCGAATTCAGCTCGAAATGTATCTTTCCGCTTGTTTCCGTTTCCTTTATCACCAACGCTGTAAGCAGCTCTCTTTTGTCGTTGAATACAGACGCGCCTATCTCATCCTCGCCGTTTGCATAGCCGACGCCGTAGGTCTCCTCGCCCACGGTCACCGAATACGACTTGCCGAGGATATTGTTGTTATAGTCAACTATCGTGCGCACCTGCGCGCTGACTTCAGTGCTGCTCTTTACCTTTTCAGCGACCTCGCTGAGATCGGAACGAAGATCTTCCTCGGTATAGTCAGCACCGCAATACTCAGTGATCTCCATCACCATGGAGGAGATATACTCGTTATCGGCGATGCAGTCTATCATATCCGTGACCATATCACCGACCTTTTCGTCGGTCATATCGACCAGTACCAGTCTGCCTTTGACTGTAACGCCGCCTATCTCAAGCTCGCCCTTTTCTATCTCGACCTCCGCTTCGGAATAGCAGGCAAGATATATCTTCGCAAGCTCCATCACAAGCTCTTTTGTCTTGTCAACATCAAGCTTTACATCAAGCTCATCAAGCGCCTCGCCTGTATCCAGCTTTATTGCGATGCTCTTTTGCGATGCAAACGGGAAGCTCAGTGCTATCGTACCGTCAGCCAGCGCGATCAGCCTTGCATCAAACGAGGTATCACTGCCCTCTGTTATAGCAAACTGAGCCTGCATCGCGTCGCCCTCTGCAGCGACCTCCACAGCGACCGACATATTGCTTATCGCTGCAAGCACCTCGTCTATATCGTCCGCATATTCATCCAGATGGAGTGCGCTCTTTGCCGCATCTGAAAGCTCCGCCTCCAGATTGCATTTCAGCTGTGCGCCGTTCGTGCCGTAAGCTTCCTGAAGCGTCTGTTCATACAGCTCTATAAGACCTCGGATGTCGAATATACCGCCATCCTCGCCGCCTGCCGCATCAACAGTGCGATACATCTTTGCCGCATTGCCTATCGCATCCGAAGCGGCACGGCTGAGATCGTCCGACGAAAGTTCGCTGCCCTCGGGCGTCATAAGATCCACCGCGCCGAGTATGCTCTTTGCTTCAAGCTGTGCTGCATATCTTCCGTCGCCAAGTATCAGATTCAAGAACCATCCGCGGAAGAAAAGTCCGATAACAAGTGCCGCCACAGCTATCACCAGCACGACAGAAAGCACTATCCAGCGCACTGTTTTCTTCTTTTTTGCAGGTTTAACGACAGCGGTATCGCCCGATGAATTCTGTATATCAGGCAAAGATCCCGTAGCAGGAGTGCGCTCGGATTGATTTGCAGGAGTGACCAGCCCACCCATAGAAGCCGCTATCGAAGCTGCATTACGCGCATCCGCCGTTGCATCACCGTAAACCGATGGAGAAACAGGCTCGGTCGCCTTTGAGGGAATAAGCGGATCCTGAGGCTGTGTGGATACAGTTGGCGCATCACCGATCGTCTGTGTTTCTGTCGGCATCGGTACATTTGTCTGTGCCGCGGATATAGCAGCGCCGCACACCGCACAAAAGCGTGCAGCAGACGGATTATCCGCGCCGCAGGCAGGACATTTTCCCATAGGCGGTGCATCTACAACTGCGCCGCACTGCTGACAGAACTTCGCTCCGTCAGGCATGTGGGCATTACATTTATTACAATTCATATTATGTTCCTTTCGATTGCCGTGTTCAAGATATACGATATCATTTTAATTCTATTACTAAATCGCCGCTATGTCAACCGCTTTCGCCACAAAAAACTCTCAACTTTTTTAGGTATAATCCACAAATCATCCGACTCTGTGCAATAACGCCGCCTGGCAGCAGGATATCAAAACATCTGTGAGACCACAGGAATAATTCACCGCATTTTTTCCAAACTAGTACAGTAATATCTGCGAAAGGAAGATCTGTATGAAGAAAATAATAGCGCTGCTTTGTTCATGCGCTGCAATATGCGGAGTGGTCAGTGTGCTGCCCGATATCGCTGTGGACGCAGCCCCTGCCGCCCACGTTACATCCCCAAAATACGTCAGCTACAGCAAAACGCTCAGCGCAAACGGAACACTGTCATATCTGTCGCAATCCGATGTCACTTCCGCCTTGCCGCTGGTGATCGGCAGCTATCTCGTTTCCGAGGGCGATCATGTTAATGCGGGCGACATCATAGCCACAGTTGACACAGAAGGCTCCTCATCGTTTATCAAGAGCCTCGGACAGCTTCCGCAGCTTGCAGTAGCCGCATCGGGACTGTCTACCGCCGTCAGCCTTATCCCCCGCCAGATAACCGCCGACCGCTCGGGCAGGGTGCTGTCGGTAGCAGGAAGCGGAGCCGCTGTCGAAGCAGGCAGCAGCATCTGTACGATAGCAGGCACAGATACGCTCGTTCTTTCTGTACCCGTCAGCGAGCAGTACATCTCATCCGTGGAGCTTGGGCAGGCTGTCAGCTTCACACTTACCGCATACCCCGATATCGTATTCACGGGAAAGGTCGCAGATATCGCAGGCTCGGCAAGAAGCAGGTACAGCGGCTCGGTGCTTGAAACAGTAGTAGATGTGACCATTGCCCCCGATGAATATGACGAGCGACTGAGATCGGGACTTACCGCAGAAGCAGTGTTCACCCTGACACAGCCCAAGACTATCTGCGTGCTGCCATACGATACCATAGGACAAGACGAAGGCGGCGAATATATCTACGTCTATCAGGACGGAAAAGCAGTACGCCGCAGGATATTCACAGGCGCGGAATTCTCTGACGGAACAGAGATAGTTAAGGGCGTAACAGCGGAGGAGCTTGTGTTTACCGAACCCGAACAGATCGCTGACAGCAGTTATATTAGAATGAAAGCGGAGGAAGAATGAACCTTACAAGATCTTTTGTGAATATACTTCGCTGCCGCACACGCAGTCTGCTCACCATGGCAGGTATTGCGGTAGGTGTGCTGTCAGTCGTTCTCATCTCAACGGTCGGAAGCATAGGCACGGCACAGGTAAACTCTACGCTCGTCACCATGGGAGTTGATACGCTGCTCGTGCAAGCGGCAGGAAACTCCGTCAGCATCACTCTCACTGATGACAGCATACAGACTGTACAACACGTTGACGGCGTAAACGAAGTAATGCCCTTAATGGCTTCCGTTTCCGAGGCAAAGATGATAGGCAGGCGGCTGGACACATATATCTGGGGCGTTGACAGGAATGCCGACAGCCTTATTTCCCTTAGTGCGAAGCACGGTCGGCTGGTCAATGCCGCAGACACCTCTGCCGCCGCAAAGGTGTGCGTTATCGACGAGGCGTTTGCACTTCAATCCTACGGCAGAAGCAATATAGTCGGCAAGCAGGTCAGCCTGTTTCTTGGCGGTCGCTACCATGACTTTGAAATAATAGGCATAGCAAGCACAGGACTCAGCGGATTACAGGGAATGCTGACCGATATCATGCCAAACTTTATGTATATTCCCATAACCACCATGCAGCAGCTTTGCGGTCGCTCCACATACGACAGGCTGGCGGTAAAGATAAACAGCATGGACAACGGCGCTATCGTGGATGAGGTCAAGAAAGCGCTGAACGATGCAGGCGGATTTACGGACGGCTATGTAATAAACAATCTGCTCTCGCAGAAAAAGCAGCTTGACGATATCCTTACGATAGTGACTACCTCGCTGTCGCTTGTCGCAGGCATATCGCTCGTCGTTTCGGGCATATCGGTCATGACCACTATGATGATGAGCGTAGGCGAGCGCACCCATGAGATAGGCATAAAAAAATCCATCGGCGCCAAAAACTCCGATATCTGTATTGAATTCCTCACAGAAAGCGTGCTGCTCACCCTGATAGGCAGTGCGGCAGGAATAGCGGCAGGTCTGCTTATCGCTGGCATCGGATGCATGGTCATCGGTGTGCCGTTTTCGGTGAATGTAAGTGCGCTGCTGCTCTCGGCCGCTGCTGCAGGAGTTATCGGCGCGGTATTCGGCGCGTACCCCGCATACAAGGCGGCAACGCTGAAGCCTGTGGTCGCGCTCAGGATGTAAACGGGGCATAAACAAAGGGGCGGATGATATCCGCCCCTTTTTATTTATCATTCAGATATTACTCAGGCTCTGTTACGTCAGCCTCGGGAGCGTTCTTGCGCACGCTCTCAATACCGTTCTCGC
>SVMQ01000071.1 GCA_015067375.1 Oscillospiraceae bacterium
TCGAGGAGCTTCGTGAGCCTCTGCTTGAAAAGAAGATGACGCTCGATATCGAAGAGAGCGTATATACCGCTGTTGCTGAAAAGGCGCACGGCGGCAAGTTCGGCGGCAGAGATATCCGCAGGGTCATCCGCACCGAGATAGAGGATGTCGTCGCAGAAACTATCATAGACAATTGCGACAGGGTGCTCAGCTCGATAAGCATCACCGCAGAAAACGGCGAGATAAAGGTGAAAGCAGTATGAGTGTGGTACTCATAACAGGCGGTACAGGCGCTATCGGAAGTGCGATAGCTGCCGAGTACGCCAAAACAGACGACGTTATCATAACCTATAACAGCCGTAAGGATGAGGCAGAGCGTTTGTGCGCCGAGCTTCACTGTGACAGCATACAGATGGATGTTGCCGACAGTATCTCGGTGGATGCCGCGGCAGCGGAGGTGCTTCGCCGCTACGGTCACGTCGATGTTCTTGTCAATAATGCGGGAATATCGCAGATAAAGCTGTTCACGGATACTTCCTCGGAGGACTGGCAGCGTGTTCTTGGCATCAATCTCACGGGTTGCTTTAATGTTACACAAGCGTTTGTGAGGTCGATGATATCGCGAAAAAGCGGCGCGATAGTGAATATCTCCTCGGTCTGGGGAGTACACGGCGCATCCTGCGAGGTCGCATATTCCGCTTCAAAAGCAGGAATGATAGGGATGACAAAGGCGCTTGCCAAGGAGCTTGGCGCATCAGGTATCACAGTAAACTGCATCGCCCCAGGGGTGATCGACAGCCCCATGAACAGCTCGCACCTTTCGGATGATGATCTGAGGGAGCTTGCTGAAAGCACTCCGCTCATGCGGCTCGGCAGGGCAGAGGAGGTCGCACAGGCAGTGCGCGCTCTTGCTGAGAACAGGTTCATCACGGGTCAGATCCTGGGTGTTGACGGCGGATTTTATTGATTTGTTATAAAATTCTCAAAAATGGGTTGAATTTTGTATAAGAATATTGTATAATAATGTTTGTATGATAATTTGGAACAGTGTTCCGAAAAAAGGAGACATAATATGAACTTAGCGCTTTCTATCCTGTCAGATGCTGCAGCTTCCAATGTTATCGATGAAATTCAGAAGTTTGCAACAGCTCCTGAACAGGTCGATCATGAGGCTTATTGGGGCTCGGTCGGAATCATTACCTTAACAGGTATCCTGGTGGTATTTATCATTCTCGCTATACTGATCTTCTTCTTCTGGGGGATGGGTGTGATCTTTAGTGCAATTGATAATAGCAAGAAGAAAAAAGCTGTGTCCGAAAAACCTACACCTGCACCTGTTGAAAAGGTTGAGCCTGTTGTCGCAGAGGAAGAAGATATCTCCGATGACGACGAGATAATAGCTGTTATAAGTGCCGCGATAGCTGCTTATTCTGAACAGGATGGCAAGTCCTATGAGATCAGAAGCATCAGGCGCAAGGACAGCAGAACACGTTCTGCATGGAACCTTGCAGGTATCGGCGATAACACTCGCCCGTTCTGATAATTTGACAGAAAGGACTTACTGAAAAGAATGGAAATTTTTATTAATACTATGAAAGTGCTCGTTGAAAAATCGGGCTTCATGGGGCTCACATGGCAGAATATCGTCATGATACTGATCTCCTTTGTACTTTTCTATCTCGCTATCGTTAAGCAGTATGAGCCGCTTCTGATGCTTCCTATCGCATTCGGTATGCTGCTCACAAACCTTCCTCTCACAGGCTTGTACCATGCATATTTGTGGAACCCCACTGATAACGGTCTGCTTGTTGAAACTGCCACTATGACCAAGATGAGTCTTGATTATGGCAGGGTCTTGCATGAGGGCGGTCTGCTGGATCTTCTCTACCTCGGCGTTAAGCTGGGTATCTATCCGCCGCTTATCTTCCTTGGCATCGGCTCTATGACTGACTTTGGCCCGCTTATCGCAAATCCCAAGAGCTTCCTGCTTGGCGCTGCTGCTCAGGGCGGTATCTTCTTTACATTCCTCGGTGCTTGTGTTGTAAATCTTACAGGTTTTGCGGAGTTCACTCTTAAAGAGGCTGGCTCTATCGCCATCATCGGTGGTGC
Organism: Oscillospiraceae bacterium; assembly: GCA_015067375.1. Lineage (GTDB taxonomy): Bacteria > Bacillota > Clostridia > Oscillospirales > Ruminococcaceae > CAG-115. The sequence continues at coordinate 2,089 of SVMQ01000071.1, forward strand.
CGACGGCCCCACAGCTATCTACCTTACATCTAAGCTCGCACCTCATCTGCTCGGTTCGATAGCGGTAGCAGCGTATTCGTACATGGCGCTTGTTCCTGTTATCCAGCCGCCTATCATGAAGCTGCTCACGACTGAAAAGGAGCGCTCTGTCAAGATGGGTCAGCTCCGTCAGGTGTCCAAGCTTGAAAAGGTCGTATTTGCAGTAGCGGTTACGGTTATCGTATCCCTTATCGTTCCTGATGCAGGCTCGCTTGTTGGTATGCTGATGCTCGGTAACCTCATGAAGGAGAGCGGCGTTTGTGATCGTCTTGTAAAGACAGCTCAGAACGAGCTTATGAATATCATCACCATCTTCCTCGGTGTAACGGTCGGAGCTACAGCAGTGGCTGAAAACTTCCTCAGTCCCGAAACACTGTTTATTATCGTGCTTGGCCTGATCGCATTCAGTGTCGGTACAGCTTGCGGTGTTCTGCTTGGTAAGCTTATGTATGTCATTTCGGGCGGTAAGATCAATCCGCTTATCGGTTCTGCGGGCGTATCTGCCGTTCCTATGGCAGCTCGTGTTTCGCAGAAGGTGGGTCAGCAGACCAACCCCAGCAACTTCCTGCTCATGCACGCTATGGGCCCCAATGTTGCAGGCGTTATCGGTTCAGCTGTTGCAGCAGGCGTTCTGCTCAGCGTTCTCGGTAAATAGCATATTTTCAGGCGAACGAGAAAGTGCCGGATGCGAACAAAGATGCTCGCTATGCTCGGTTCGTTCGGCAGAGCCGAACTTCTAAACCTGCCATACGACTAGGTCTTGTGCCTGTCGTAGGGCAGCGCAGCAAGGATGCTGTGAAGTCGTCGCCAGGAAGCGGCACAGATGCCGTTGACATAAGCGACGAACAGTGACGACGCAGATCGTACTTTATCGACAGACTTTGCGGCTGTATGGAAGCATACAGCCGCTTTTATATGAGAGGTCAACAATGCTGTTTGATTATAAATTTATGAGAGCGCCAAAAGATATAGTTAAGGATATGTACTTCGGCACAAAGGCTGTTATACAGACTTTTTCTCTCCCTTATTCGGATACAGAGGATCTTCTTTATGAAGCCTACGACAACATAAAGGCGAATATAGATAATTGCTATATCGTGAAATTGTTCGGTCAGATCGCGGCGCATTATATGTTCCGCGATGACGGAGATGTGGCGGTATTGTCGGATGTGTATGTATACAGGAATTTCAGATCTCATGGCGTGGGCACTGCAATAATCCGTCGCTGCATATCCGATACGGAAAAGCCTATCGTAGCTTACATACACAGAACCAATATCAGCGCTATGAGCCTGTTCAAAAAGCATCATTTTGTCATCACCAAGGAAAAAGACAGACTATGCAGGATGTATCTTGCAAATGGGAATATCACACCAAAAAAATCCGTGCGGAAATGATCCACACGGATTTTTCATTGCAGTGAGCTATAGGTCATACCATCAGCTGTCGCTCGTCGCAGTATTCGCAGATGAGGATATCTCCGTACTTGCGGAAGCTTCTTGGGAGATAAAGCTCGGTGCTTGTGACGCACTTAGGATTGCAGCAGCATACCTCGCGGTGAACAGAGCCTGAAAGCAGGGGATTGGGCTTCAACTCGTTGTTGAGTGTTGAAAGTATCAGCGCCATACGCACATACATTCCGTAATTTGCCTGCTTGAAGTAAGCGGCACGCGGGTCGTCGTCGACCTCAACATCTATCTCGTTTACACGGGGCAGGGGATGCATAACGATCATATCGCTCTTTGCGAGCTTCATCTTTTCCTTGGTGAGGCGGTAGACATCCTTCTGCTTGTCGTATTCTTCCTGACTGTCGAAGCGCTCGCGCTGTATCCTTGTCATATAGAGCATATCAAGCTCGGGCATAGCCTCTTCGATGGTTGCGACCTCGCGGAAATCACAGCCGCGCGCGGTCAATATATCCTTGATGTAGGAGGGGATAGCAAGGTGAGGTGTGGAGATAAGGATGAACCTGTTGTTGCGGTAGCAGGAGAGCGTCTTAACGAGCGAGTGAACCGTTCTGCCGTATTTCAGATCGCCGCAAAGACCTATTGTCAGGTCATCCAGTCTGCCGATCTCCGTCTGCAGTGTAAGAAGATCGGTAAGGGTCTGTGTAGGATGAAGATGTCCGCCGTCACCTGCATTTATAACAGGACACTCTGCATTGAGCGCCGCTGCCTTAGCCGAGCCTTCCTGAGTGTGGCGCATGACCAGTATATCAGCATAATTGCTTACGATCTTAATGGTGTCTTTAAGATTTTCGCCCTTGGCAACGGAGGAGTTTGAAGGATTGTCAAAGCCGATGATGCTTCCGCCGAGCCTTATCATTGCCGTCTGAAAGCTCATCTGTGTTCTTGTGGATGGCTCATAGAACAGGGTAGCCATTATCTTACCCTTGCATTTATCGGAGTAGCTTTCGGGACGGCGCATGATATCCTGTGCAAGACGCACCATGGCGTTCCACTGGTGAACGGAATAATCCTCTGTATCGATAAGATGGTTGTATTTCTGATTCAAGCTGCTTCACCTTTCCTTGTTCAATTTCTCATACACTATTATAGCAAAATGGATGTCGTTTTGCAAGGAGTTTTGTAAATTTCTTTGTTTAGTGTTTCTTTTTTTGCGGAAATATGCTATACTTATATAATATCAGTAAAAAAATTCATTTTGAGGAGTTCCTATGATATCCAACATCCACCACGAAAAATATCATGATGAGTTCAGTATGAGTGTCGCTGTTGTGTGCGATATAATGCATACGCGCGCTGTCGCTGCTTTTTACGACGTCAAACTTGACAGGCTCATCGCACGCTCGGTCGTTCCTATCGGTAAGTTCAACGACGAGAATGCTTCGGCAGAGGTCGCGCGGCTGGTATTCATGTGTATGCGCGAGTATGGCATACCTGCCGCAGCTATAACTAAGATAGGTGTTGCGGCACCGCATGATCTGGCTTGTTCCATCGAGGAGAGCATCGAGCCGACGGATATGTTCCTGCGTCCCGATACCGAGGTCGTTGTCCTTCCGTTCGTGAGTATGTATGCGGACAGCCGTTTTGCGGCTTCGCTGGCCGCTGTAGCTATAAAAAAGGGAAGCTTTATCGCGTCGTTTGGCAGGATGCTGGATCTTGCTTATTACGATGGCGAAAAGCTGCTCACAGCCTCGGTGGAGCTGACGGGAGCATTCGATGCAACGGGTATAGAAAGCGGAATGTCAGTTGAATACGGCGCGATAGATGAGGTGCGCCGCGAGAGCGACAGAACGTTGTGTTATTGCGTGATAGGTGATATCGATGCCTGTGGTATAGCTGTTCCCGCTTTTCTGGATGCCGCGTGTATAATGCTTGACGAGGGCGTGATCGACAGTGACGGCATCATGACCGACAGGGATCAGTTCTATCTCGGCGAGGACTTCTATCTTACTCAGAAGGATGTGCGTGTGCTGCAGTCCGACAAGGCTTCCGCTGCCGCAGCAATAGAGTGCTTTCTGAGAAGATGCGGTACTCCGTCCGAGGTCTACCTGTGCGGAGATGCTCTTGCAGGGGAGGGTATCAGGCGATTGGAGAGGCTGGGTGTGATATCTTCGGCGCTTGCGGAAAAGGCACAGTATTGCAGAAGCTATACAGAGCAAGGCACTTATAGCTGCATCTCCGCTGAGGACAAGCTGACAGAGCTGGCGAGCCTTATCAGAGATGCTGAGGATATTTCGGCTGAGATATACGATGGTTTTGACGATATGTACATAACAAATCTTCAGTTTTAGGCGATTTTGTATGAAAATATCGTTAAAAACCACTTGATTTTTTTATTGATTAGTGGTATAATAGTAAAGCATTTAGTATCCGTTGGTATGTCTTTTTGGGAAAAACGGCATAACAATGTGAGTTAATGCGCGGCGTAAAGCCAAACATTAATAACGGATAGTCCGCTGAGATCAAGGTCAAGCCCTTGGCGTATATCGCTCGAACAGGTCGGTCTTAAGAATATCCGAAACGTCTAGGAGGAAAATATGGACGCATTAAAACTTATTGAGCAGAGCAGCATGAAGGCAGATGCCCCCGTGATCGAAGTCGGTGACCTTGTAAAGGTTGGCGTAAAGATCAAGGAAGGCGACAAGTTCCGTATCCAGGTATTCGAGGGTACAGTTATCGCTAAGAAGCACGGCGGCATCAACGAGACTTTCACAGTTAGACGTGTTGCACACGGCTGTGGCGTTGAGAGAGTATTCCCTCTCCACTCTCCGTCTGTTGAAAAGGTTGAGGTTATCAGACACGGTAAGGTTCGCAGAGCTAAGCTGTACTACCTCAGAGACAGAGTTGGTAAGGCTGCTAAGGTTAAGTCCAGAGTTTGATCCGCATAAAGCGGCTTGAACGCTCCCATCCAAGCTTATTAAGCCCCGTGAAAGCGGGGCTGAAGCTGGGATAATCACTGCTGTTGCCGTATAACACAACGGCGTGTGTTTTATTTGAGAAAGTGATTGTACTATGTCCGAGAACAAAGATTACGATATAAACCAGAACGATATGATCGAAACTGACGGTGAAGCTGCGTTTGATCCTAAGGGTGAAGAAGCCCCTGTTTCTGCGGAGCAGCCCAGAAAGCCGTTTGCCGATGCCCTTGACTGGGCGGCAAGCCTTGTGTATGCAATACTTATCATGCTTGCACTCAATCTTTTTGTGTTCAGATCGATCACAGTATCGGGTGAGTCGATGAATAATACCCTGAGCGATCAGGATCGTATTATTGCTACCAACTTTTTCTATACTCCTGAGCGTGGGGATATCGTCGTTTTGCAGGCGGATCTGCTTCAGCCCGACGTGTCCTTGCCCTATGGTGAAGCCATCATCAAGCGTGTTATCGCGGTTGCGGGAGATACGATAAGTTTCGATTTCAATGAGGGTGAAGTATATCTTAACGGTGAAAAGCTGGTTGAAACATATATCGCTGCAGAAACAAGAGAACAGCTGCATAAGGACAACGGAAAAGAATACGTTGTTCCCGAGGGCTTTGTTTTTGTTATGGGCGATAACCGTAACCGCTCTACTGACAGCCGAGATCTGCGCGTGGACATGGTAGATACAGATTATATAATGGGCAAGGCGTTATTCCGCTTCGCTCCATTCGATAGTATAGGTTTGATATGAGTGATCTAGGTAATATTCAGTGGTTTCCTGGGCATATGACCAAGACCCGCCGACTTATCGAGGCGGATCTGAAAATGGTCGATGCCGTGGTGGAGATCACCGATGCGCGTATCCCTGAATCAAGCAGAAATCCGATCCTGGATGAGCTTGTCAAGGATAAGCCCCGCATTATGATCATGAACAAATGTGATTACGCTGACGAAGGCGCGACCTCGCGCTGGAAGCAGTACTATGAGAAGCAGGGCATCATGGTGATAACCTGTGATTGCCGCAGCGGTAAGGGAATAAATAAGTTTCTGCCTGCTGTAAAGGTGCTTCTTAAAGATCTGTTAGAGCGCCGCAAGAAGCGCGGTATGATCGGCAAGGCTCTCAGACTTATGGTAGTCGGTATCCCCAATGTAGGTAAAAGCTCATTCATCAACAGAATGGCTAAGACCAAAAAGACAAAGGTAGGAGACCGCCCTGGCGTCACTCGCGGAAAGCAGTGGGTGTCTATTGATAAGGATGTTGAGCTGCTTGATATGCCCGGTATACTCTGGCCGAAGTTTGACGATCAGATCGCGGCACAGAAGCTTGCTTACACAGGCGCGATAAAAGATGATGTAATGGATGTCGAGGCTCTTGCGAGAGCGCTTGGAGAGCTGCTGCTGCAGGATTATCCTGAGCTGATAAAGGCTCGCTACAAGATCGCAGGCGAGGGCGATGTCCTTACGGAGATAGCAAAGGCACGCGGAATGTTGATCTCAGGCGGAGAGCCTGACACAGAGCGCGCTGCTGCAACACTTCTTGATGAATACAGAGGCGGTAAGATTGGCAAGATCACACTTGAACAGCTCCCCGTCTGACGGACAGATAACCTTAGATGACGTGAAGAAGCCTTCACTGTTTGAATACGATTCCCAGCTGCGCAGACAATACAGCGTGGTCTGTGGTATCGACGAGGCAGGAAGAGGCCCTCTTGCAGGCGATGTTTATGCGGCTGCGGTCATATTTGAAGAGGGAACTGTTATCGACGGCATCAATGACAGCAAGAAGCTGACCGAGAAAAAGCGCGAGCAGCTTTTTGACGAGATATGCGCAAAGGCAAAAGCATTCTGTATTGCTACCGCATCCGTTGCGGAGATAGAGGAGATAAATATCCTCAATGCTGCTATGCTTGCGATGAAGCGTGCGTATGAGGGATTGGGACTCCCTGCTGACATGATACTTGTTGACGGAAACAAGCTTCCGCCGATCAATGGAAATGTCAAGGCTATCGTTAAGGGAGATGCAACGTCTGCGTGCATTGCTGCGGCGTCTATTCTCGCAAAGGTAGCGCGTGACAGGTACATGGATGACCTTGCAAAGCAGTATCCCGAGTATTCTTTTGAAAAGCATAAGGGGTACGGCACTAAGGTACACTATGCCGCTGTTGATAAGCACGGATTATGCCCTGTGCATCGCCCCTCGTTCTTCAAGAAGTACTACGAAAAGAAAAACAAAAATGGATAAGCGCGAAAAGGGCGATCTCGGTGAGAATGCGGTATGTGCCGCACTCGAAGGGAAAGGCCATAAGATAATCGAACGCAACTTCCGAAGATCCTTCGGTGAGATCGACATAATTTCACTGATAGATCGTTTTATAGTCTTTACCGAGGTGAAAACACGGCAGAGAAAAAGCATGGTCAGCGGCGTTGATGCGGTGAATGGCGCAAAGCGCAGAAAGATCATACTTACAGCCGATTTTTATCTCTGCAATATATTTCCGGGGCTTGATAACAAGATATTACAGCCGCGGTATGATATTGCTGAGGTTACAATAACACGCGGTGAGCACCCCGACGTTACAGGTATCGTATTTTACGAGGACGCCTTTACCGCTGAGGGGATATACACATTATACTGACCGCGATGAAAGGA